>JAITED010000187.1 GCA_031282235.1 Propionibacteriaceae bacterium
CCCCATTGGGCACTTTGCCACCAAACCACCAGCGGTCGCCGCTAGCCCTGACCTCCCAGAGCCGGTATGCGCTACGCCGATAGTCATTTAGGTGATGATGTTTTGCATTATCACCTGAGATTGGATTGAGTCGGAGTACTGGTTGCGTTTTAGACCGAAAGGGGTGATTAGGGTTAGATGAACGGCTTTCCGGGTGCGGGTTTCTTCAATAAACGCCGCTCGACGGTAGCGCATGGTTTTGTCAAGAGACTTATCTATTGAGAATAAATCGGGGGAGTACTTCATTTCGCAAAGGTTTATTACGTTATCGGCACGTTCAATTACTAGGTCTATCTGTGCGCCGGGGTCACTTTGAGCGCTTCGCCAACTTGAGGCGGTGGTGATGACCGCACCAATTCCCATTTGAGCTAATAACTGCGGCAAATGAGCTTGACAGACCAGTTCAAAGGAGTTACCCGTCCATGCTGAATGAGCCGGACCAGAGCTGTATTTAAGCCAAAAATCTGTATCTGGGGCGGAGTTTTCGATGAAAGTTAAATGGAATAAGGTGAAGAAATCGACTAATTGATACAGCGTGCCGCGCTCTTTGCGGTTAAATGGGCGAACTTTGGCGATAAACCCGCTTTGCTCCAACTCGCGTAGCGTTTTCGTCAACTGCCCGCCGTTGGGCAGTTTGGTTGCTTTTATGAGTTCCGCTCGCGTCAACCCTTTTCTTTTCTCCGCAATAGCCCGCACCACTTGAACATGCCGCTCAGAGTGTTGAAACAGCGATGCGTATAGCGCGTCAAACTCGGTACGCAGTTGCCCTCCGGCAGCGAAACACACCCTGCCAACATTTTGAGCCAAACTGAAGCGCGGTTCCAGCAGGTCTAAGTAATAAGGAACGCCACCAAAAATCATGTACGCTTCAAGCAAATCTGAGGTAGACATGACCACCCGATTTGCCGTTAAAAACTCTTGACATTCCGATAATGTAAAAGGCTCTAAGTTAATACGCCTAGTCACCCGGTTATGCAATCCCCCAGTGTTGTGGAACAGATTCCCAACTAACCAAGAGGTAGCCGAGCCACACACCACGAGAAGCACATCAGAGCGCCCGGATGCCCAACCGTTCCAGAAAGATTCCAACGCGGATACGAACTCCGAGCGACGAGTGTCCATCCAAGGCAATTCATCCAGAAAAACGACATTTTTGGCTTGTGGGGATAGTTCTATGAGTTCCCGTAATGTGCGGAAGGCTGCAAACCAGTCCTTTGGAGTTTCCGCTTTCGGCAAACCGTATAACCGCAATGCTTCAGCAAACTCCTCTAACTGGCGACGTTGAGTAGCTTTTGCCAGCCCGGTAGCGTAAAACGTGAAATGTTCCCCCAACACTTCTCTGACCAAAAATGTTTTTCCTACCCGGCGGCGACCCGTAACCGCAACAAAATGTGCCTTGTCAGAGCGCAAACAAGCCAGTAAAGCATCCGCTTCTTCTCGACGTCCAATCAGCATCATTCCTCCCACTATTCGTCCACTATATTTTTATATCCGGCTCTAACTATAGTAGAAATTGTAGTTAGAGCTGTTTATCTATTGCTAATCAGCTCTAACTATGTCAAAAACTATAGTTAGAGCTGGTTATATGAACACTAGTTCACCAGAGTAAACCTTCCGGGGGCGCCGAGATTCAAGCTACTTTCATTTTTAGGGCGGATTGGTATAAATCTTTGCGGCGCACTCCTAGAGTTTCGGATACTTCGCTGACGGCGGTGGAGAGTTTCATTCCGGCGGATATTTTGGTTCGCACTAGCTCTAAAGCAGTCGCTGATTTGGCTGTGGTTACGGCGTGGGGGTCGGCTCCGGCGATTACTACCGTAATCTCGCCGCGTATTTCGCCCCCTGCCCACGCCACCAAAGCGGATAGCGAGCCGCGTATCACTTCTTCGTATGGTTTGGTGAGTTCGCGGCAGATGGCCGCCCGGCGGATGCCGCCAAATGCTGTCTCGCAGGCAGTTAAGAACGCCGGGAGACGGCGGGGGGACTCAAAAAACACCATAGTGCGGGGTTCGGCGGCCAACTCTGCTAGTCGCGTGGCGCGCTCCCCGGGTTTGCGGGGGAGAAAACCCTCGAAGCAGAACCTGTCCACCGGCAGCCCGGATACAGCCAACGCGGTGAGCACCGCTGAGGGGCCGGGCGCGCAAGTCACTCGGATTCCGGCAGCAATGGCGGCGCTTACTAAACGATAACCGGGGTCGGATACGCTAGGCATCCCCGCGTCGCTCACCAGCACCACGCGAGCGCCGTCTGACATGCGGCGTATCAAACCGGGGGTACGCTCCACTTCGTTGCCGTCGAAGTAGCTCACCACCTCCGCATCCGTAGTCACGCCGATACGCAACAGCAGGGTGCGGAGCTTTCGGGTGTCCTCGGCGGCGATAATGTCGGCGCTACGCAACACCTCCCGCAGCGCTGCGGTGGCGTATGAGGCATCACCAATCGGGGTGCCAGCAAGAATCAACACCTGTCCACGCTAACACGCCGCCGCTAGCACCTTAGAATAAGTAGGTGCGAGACGCGGACACTCAGGCCAAGCGGGCAAGGTTTTCCACTGTGTCTCGACTGCGCGACGATTGGCCGCTTAGGCTGGATGAGCCTTTGTCTTGGGTGTTTACGCTGGTCATCTGCGCTGCGGCGCTCGCGCTCCGGCTGCACGGGCTGGGGATGCCGCATGAGGTGAGCTTTGACGAGCAACATTACGTCAAAGAGGTCTGGTCGCTGATGAACTTCGGTTACGCGAAAGATTGGCCAGACGATGCCAGCCAGCAGATTCTGGAGGGCAACCCGAATGTTTGGCAAGATGTCGCTGACTTCGTGGTACACCCGATGTTGGCCAAATGGATTATCGCTATCGGCGTGAAACTGTTCGGGTTGAACCCGTTCGGGTGGCGTTTCATGTGCGCGGTGTTCGGTACGTTGCTGGTGGGCGCGGTGATGCGCATGGCGCGCCGGTTGTCGCGCTCTACGCTCATCGGGGCGATGGCGGGGCTGTTCATAGCCTGCGATGGGTTGGCGTTCGTACTCTCCCGTCTAGCGATTCTCGACATTTTTCAAGCAGCGTTTGCCGTAGTCGGAACGGCATTAGTGCTACGAGACCGGGATTGGTTCCGCGAAAAGCTGGCAGCGTATCTCGAAAAAAACGCGCTGCTTAACTTGGGGGGCAAGTTTGGCCCCGCGGTGCTGTGGCGGCCGTACCGGCTGCTGGCTGGGGTCGCTTTCGGGCTGTCGTGCGGGTGCAAATGGAACACTATATATCTGGTCGCCGTGATGGGGATTATGTCGGTGGTAAGCGATTGGCGTAGTCGCCGCAGTGCTGGTGCGCGGGGTGCCGCTTGGCGTTCCCTAATCAGCGATACGCCGTTGGCTTTCTTTTATCTGGTGTTGGTGGGGCTCGGTACGTATATCGCCACTTGGGCGAGTTGGTTCGCCACCGACGGCGGCTGGGCTAGACAGTGGGGCGCGGAACACCCGGACGACCCGGTGGTGCGCCTGCTCGGGAACGCGCTGGGGTCGCTATGGCACTATCACGTAGAAATCTGGGACTTCCATGTCGGTGAGTTTATGCAGAACGCGACACACCCCTACGACGCGCACCCCGCCGGTTGGTTGGTGCTGGCGCGCACCATCGGCATCTCGGCCACTAACGGCATCCAGCCCGGTGTGGACGGTTGCAACGCCGACCCCGGCGAGACCTGTGTCAGGGTAGTGACCGGGTTAGGCACCCCATTCCTGTGGTGGTTCGCAGCAATTGCCCTAGTGGCAGGGCTACTGTTCTGGATACTAGGGCGAGATTGGCGTTTCGCATATCCCGTGGCCGCGTTGGCCGCCACCTGGATTGGTTGGTTCCCCAACGCTGACCGCCCCGTATTCCTGTTCTACGCCATCATGATTATCCCGTTCTCCGCCACCGTGCTAGCGCTCTGCCTCGGCAAAATCCTTGGCCCCCCCGGCAAGAGTGAACGCCGCCTAAACGGTGCCCTGATAGTGGGCATCTGCGTGCTGTTCATCGTCTGCGACTTCTGGTTCATGTACCCCGTCTACAGCGACCAACTGATGCTACGCACCTCTTGGCAACTGCGCATGTGGTTCCGGGGCTGGGTATAGCGCCAGCGGTCACACCGGAATTACCCATACGAAATTATCCCAACTGGAACGCAGTGCGCCCCAAATTGAGAAATACGTTGCAATACGTTACGAGACGTTACGAAGCGCGCGCCGCTAACGGGTCTAGTTGCACACTCGGCCCCATGGTGGTGGAGATGGAAATCTTGCGGATGTAGCGACCTTTGGCGGTGGAGGGCTTTAGGCGCAGAATCTCATCCAGCGCGGCTTGGTAGTTCTCCAACAACTGCTCGTCGGTGAAAGAGGCTTTACCGATGATGAACTGTAGGTTGGACTGCCGGTCAACGCGGAACTCGATTTTGCCGCCCTTGATGTCAGATACGGCTTTCGCTACGTCCATGGTGACGGTGCCGGTCTTGGGGTTCGGCATCAGGCCACGCGGGCCGAGCACCCGACCCAACTTGCCCACTTGACCCATCAGGTCGGGGGTGGCCACGGCGGCATCGAAGTCCAGATAGCCGCCCGCTACCTTGTCAATCAGTTCAGCGCCGCCCACTTCGTCAGCCCCGGCGTCCAACGCCTCTTGCACCTTAGCGCCTTGGGCGAAAACGAGCACGCGCGCGGTCTTGCCGGTGCCGTGCGGCAGATTGACGGTGCCACGCACCATCTGGTCAGCCTTGCGGGGGTCAACGCCGAGCCGAACCACCACATCGACGGTTTCGTCGAACTTGGCTACGGGGAAAGTCCGGATGGTGGCGATAGCCTCCGTGGGGGTGTAAAGCTGCGCCGCGTCGCGTAGTTGGAGAGCCGCGTTATAGCGCTTGGAGTGTTTCATAGCTGGTTCCTTTTCTTTATACGAACAACCTCGCAGGCTGTTTCACCAGTTCTGGTACGGGCGGGATGCCCTCCCAGAGCGATATTTAGTTGGTATTCAATTGTTGCAGCCGTCTATTCTCGACTTATGCGAGCGGAAACCTGCTGCTAGCTGCTAGCTGTTAACTGTTAGCCCTCGACTATGACGCCCATAGAGCGCGCCGTACCAGCGACAATCTTGGCGGCAGCCTCAGCGTCGTTGGCGTTCAGGTCGGGCATCTTGATGGCGGCGATTTCACGCACCTGCTCAGCGCTCAACTTGCCCACCTTGTCCTTGTTGGGTTTAGCTGAACCCTTGGGCAGCCCTGCGTATTTCTTGATGAGTTCCGCAGCCGGTGGCGTCTTGGTGATGAACGTGAAAGAGCGATCCTCGTAAATCGTAATCTCGGCGGGGATGACGGTGCCACGCTGGGATTCGGTGGCAGCGTTGTACTGCTTCACGAAGTCCATGATGTTGACGCCGTGCGGGCCGAGCGCCGTACCCACCGGGGGTGCCGGGGTGGCCACACCCGCATTGATGGCAATCTTGACGATTGCGGCTACCTTCTTCTTCTTGGGAGGCATTGCTTTAAGCGTCCTTTCCTAATCAATCTTCTGAATCTGCGTGAACTCCAAGTCAACTGGGGTTTCGCGCCCCAGAATCTCGACGTTAGCTTTCACGCGCTGGCTGTTGGCGTTAATCTCGGTGATCGTCGCATGTACGCCGTTGAACGGCCCATCAATCACCATCACCGAATCGCCGACCACATAATCGACGACTTCTGCTTTCTTCCGGCCACGCTTTGGCGTACCGCCGCGAGAGGCGTTTACCTGAGCGACTACGCTCGGAGCGAGCATCCGTTCCACTTCTTCCAGCCGCAGCGGCACGGGTTTGCTGCCCTGGCCGACGAAGCCGGTCACGTTCGGGGTGTGTCGTACCGCTGACCACGAATCGTCGGTCAAATCCATACGCACTAATACGTAGCCCGGCAGCACGGTACGGGTCACAGTTTTGCGCACCCCGTTACGAATCTCGATGGCATCCTCGGTCGGCACCACGCTCTCGAAGATGAAATCCTCCATGTTCAGCGTTTTCACCCGGATGTCAATGTTCTGTTTCACCCGGTTTTCCATGCCGGAGTAGGTGTGTACCACGTACCAATCGCCCGGTTTCCACGACAAATCGTCATGCAATGCGGCGAGTGCCGCCAAAATCTCAGGGTCGTCCTCATCGTCAATCACGCTGGAGACGACGCTTACAGCAACCTCGTCCTCCGTCGGAGTGCTCAAGTCGATGACCATGTCATCGAAGCGCGGCGCGTCGTCAACACTGAAATCAGCAAAATCTAGGTTTACTTCAGCGATCTCGCTCACCCCGTCGACGTTGTCAGCCGTCACCGAGATGTCGTACAACTCTTCGCTCACTTGTCTCTCCTCCCCTAGCCGAGCCATTTCAGCAGGCCCCAGCCGAACACGAAGTCAAGCCCGGCGACCACGACCATCATAAATAGTACGAAAACCAGCACCACGACGAAGTACTGTTTCACATCGTCGCCATCTGGCCACACGGTTTTCTTTAACTCATCCACCGACTGCTTCACGAAAGTGACGGGGCCAACCCCGGCTTCCTCCTCCGGTTTGAGGTCGCGCTTCCGGGTGGGAGCGCCTTTCTTCACCGGGGCATTGGTGCGTTCCCGCTTCACAGGCCGGGTAGCAGCCGCCTGCCGCTCCAGTTCAGAGTCCGTATCGCTTAGTTCCTCGTCCAGTTCCCCAGCTTCGGCTGCCTCGATTTCGGCTACGTCGATTTCGTCAAGCTCGGCCTCGTCAACAGCAGCCAGTCTTTCGTCTGCGTCGGCCAGTTCTTCCGTAACCTCATCCGCAACCGCATCCAGTTCACCCAACTCCTCGGTTTCCGGGTCGTCACTAGCGGGAGCGGCATTGGTTTGTAGATACTCCAAAAATGGGTCAACAAAATCCCCGTCCAGCTTGTCGCCGCTGGGTTCGGGCACCGGGTTCTCGGGCTCGGTAGACCCGTTCGGTTCGTCCGCCACGCTTCGTCCTCACATATCAGGGGTTGTGCTGCTGCCGCTGTTGCGGCTTCGCAGGGCACGAGAGACTTGAACTCCCAACCTGCGGTTTTGGAGACCGCTGCTCTGCCAATTGAGCTAGTGCCCTAGGTTGTTTTACGTTATCCACTTTTCACTTACGTATCTGCCACCACACCGCCGCCACCGTGTTTTGGGCATACGACGACTATGGTTTTATCTACCAAGTACGCAATTCTAACCCGTAGCAAGCTGTACCACCAATCGCCTAAGCTGAACGGTATGCGCGATACGGTTGCCGAACTTGGGTTTCCCTTTCTTTTCCTGACGTTCATTCTCATCGTCACAGTTGTGGTGGCCGTATTTGTTTACCAGTGGGGCCAAAAACGTCGCCAAGCGCTCCTAGCTCTCGCCGCGGCTAACGGGTGGACGTATACCGAAAGCAACTATTCGCTGACTAGGCGCTGGCAAGGCGCTCCTTTTGGACATAGCGACGACGATGCCACTGAGATTTTTGAGGGTTACTTCGGGGAGAACCGGCTACCGTTCGTCGCTTTTACGTATAGTTATACGGAAACGACGCACGATTCCAAGGGTCATCCCAGTTCCACCACCTACTACTATGAGGTCTGTGTGGTACGGATGCCGCGTGCGTTGCCGTATCTCTCCATCACTCGAGAGGGGCTGCTGACAAAGGTGGCGCGGTTTTTCGGCGGTCAAGATATTGAGTTTGAGTCAGACGATTTCAACCGCGCTTATCACGTTAAAAGCGCCGACCCCCGCTGCGCGTATGGCATCATCCACCCGCAGTTGATGGAGTGGCTGCTGGGGCCGGGGCGAGCCTTAACTCCGTGGCGCATCATGGGTACGGATTTAATTTCATACGAATCTGGGCGCATCGACATCGCCCGATTCCCCAACAAACTGCACGCCATGACTACGCTGATAGGGCAGATTCCGCGCCACGTTTGGGATGATTTCGGACACTGATAGGGCTATGTTACTTAACTAGCGAGGCGTTGACGGCTTGTTGGTTTAGCGTGCGAGCGCAGAAAGGGGAGATTACCGGATGGACATAACGTATGTGATAGTGGTCGCAGTAATCATCGGCGCAGTTATCCTTTGGTGGGTTATCGCTACTCACAACCGTTTCGCCGCGCTCACTAATCTGGTCACTGAATCTTGGCGGCAGGTCGATGTGGAGTTGCAGCGCCGCCATGACCTCATCCCCAATTTGGTGCAGGTGGTCTCGGGGTACGCCGCTCACGAACGCACACTGTTTGAGAACCTGGCGACGGCTAGAACGCAGGCGCTGGCCGCACGCACCCCGGCGCAGTTGACCGCCCCCGAAACCGCCCTCAGTCAAGGCGTGGGGCGAGTGCTGGCGGTAGCTGAGGCGTACCCCGAACTGCACTCCTCAACCCATTTCTTGCAG
>JAITED010000198.1 GCA_031282235.1 Propionibacteriaceae bacterium
TCATGGGCGACAGTGTGCGGGTCTACGTCAACGATGGTTTCGCCCTGCCACTCGATGATGAGCCGCCCGGTGTCGGTGAGTTCACCAATCGCGGTGGCCTGCACCTCCCATTTGCGGCAAATCGCCATAAACCGCTCCAAATCCTCGGGGGCACAGATGGCCATCATGCGCTCCTGAGATTCGCTCATCAAGATTTCTTCCGGCGTGAGCGACGGGTCGCGCAGCGGCACCAGCCCCAAATCGACGTGCATCCCAGAGTCGCCAGCTGAGGCTAATTCGCTGGTGGCGCAGGAGATACCCGCTGCGCCGAAATCTTGAATCGCCCGTACCACGCCCGCCTGGAACAGCTCCAATGTGCATTCGATAAGCAGTTTCTCCATGAACGGGTCGCCCACCTGCACGCTGGGGCGCTTGGCAGCTTTCGTATCATCAAAAGTTTCAGATGCCAGAATGGACGCTCCTCCGATGCCGTCCCCGCCGGTCGCCGCCCCATACATGATGACATGGTTGCCCGTGCCCGTAGCCAGCGCCCGGTGCAGATCCTCGTGCCGCATCAGGCCAACGCACAGTACGTTGACCAGCGGATTCCCCAAATACGTCGGGTCAAAAATCAGTTCGCCGCCGATGTTTGGCAACCCTAAACAGTTTCCGTATCCTCCTACGCCAGCGACGATTCCCGGCAGCACCCGCGCGGTGTCTGGCGCATCCAGCGGCCCAAAATGCAGCGGATCCATCACCGCAATCGGCCTAGCTCCCATCGCCAAAATGTCGCGCACGATGCCCCCCACACCGGTTGCGGCCCCCTGATAAGGCTCGACGTAACTGGGGTGGTTGTGCGATTCCAACTTGAACGTGACCGCATACCCCTGCCCCACGTCCACCGCTCCCGCGTTGTCCCCGATGCCCGCCAGCAGCGCCCCTCGCGGGGTGGTCTGCGGCAGCGCCGAAAACCGCTTCAGATGCAGCTTCGATGATTTATACGAGCAGTGCTCGCTCCACATCACCGAATACATCGCCAGCTCCGCACCCGTAGGGCGGCGCCCCAGAATGCCTCGAATCATCTGGTATTCCTCAGACTTCAACCCCAACTCAGCCCAAGGCTGCGGCGCATCCGGAGTATTAAACGCATTAGCAACGGTATCGACCACGCCCCCAGTCTAGTTTGTCGCCAAACCCTCCCTTACAAACGACGTGCCTGTGGAACTGGCACAGTCGACGAAACTCACGCCGGGGTCGCGGCTATCACCGTGGGGTGCTATGGGTGAAGTGACTGAATCATGCTACGCGGGTGAGCGTCGCTGGTTGGCCAACTGACGTATTGAGGGAAAAAGCAGGGTACGATTCAAGGCATGGCATTGGTTGTTGTGGATGTTATGCCCAAACCGGAGATTCTTGACCCGCAGGGGAAAGCGATTATGGGTTCGCTTGCTCGACTGGGGCATCAGGGGTTTAGTGTGCGGCAGGGTAAGCGATTTGAGGTTACGGTGGAGGGCGAGGTGACACCGGAGCAGCTGGCTGAAGTGGCGCAGATCGCCGATACGCTGCTGGCTAACACCGTCATTGAGATGTACACCGTGCGAGTGGAGGGCAGTTAGATGGCTCCGCGTATCGGAGTGGTCACGTTTCCCGGTTCGTTGGACGACCAAGACGCGCTGCGTGCCGTAGCGCTTTGCGGGGCGGAGCCGGTGAGTCTGTGGCACGCATCTGATGATTTACAAGGGGTTACGGCGGTGATTCTGCCGGGCGGGTTCTCGTATGGCGATTATCTGCGCTGCGGGGCGATTAGCCGCTTTGCGCCCATCATGGCTGAGGTGATTACGGCTGCTGGGCGGGGAATGCCGGTGTTGGGCATCTGCAACGGGTTTCAGGTGCTGTGCGAATCGCACCTGCTGCCGGGCGCGCTGATGCGCAATGAGGGGATGCGGTTTGTTTGCCGTAATCAAAAGTTGCGTGTTGAATCTAACGATACGGTGTGGACTTGCGATTTCGCGCCCGGTGAGGTGATTGACATCGTAATCAAGCACGGGGAAGGCAACTTCCGCGCCGACCCAGACACGCTACAGCGGTTGGAGTCGGAGGGCAATGTGGTGTTGCGCTACCTCGATAACCCCAACGGCTCGCTGCACGACATCGCCGGAATCACCAACGAGCGCGGCAACGTCGTCGGTTTGATGCCGCACCCGGAGCACAACGTTGACCCGCTGGTCACAGAATCCCTAGCGGGCACGGTGTTTTTCCGTTCGGTGCTGTCGTTCCTGCACGCAGCACAGGTCGCCTAAACCATACGCCAGCTAGCCCAGATAATCATTTAATACGCATGGCTACCGCTAACCGCACCAGAGCAAACCTGCTGTTGTTGCTGGCGGCGTTCATCTGGGGCACGACGTTTACTGTCCAAAAAATCGCCAACGAGTTCATCGGGGCGTTCACCTACACCGCGGTTCGCTTCGCGTTGGGGGCTACGGTGTTGCTGGCCGTGATTGCGTTTATGGACTCTAAAGCCGGGTTGACTAGGGATGAACGACGTATACGTACCAAAGCTGTGCTGCTGCCGGGCTGTTGCTGTGGCGCACTGCTGGCGGTGGCGGTGAACATTCAACAAGTGGCACTCGACTTCACCTCCGTGGGCAACGCCGCATTCATCACCGGGCTGTATCTGGTGTTCGTGCCGCTGCTCGGGCTGCTCACTGGCCGGAAAGTGTTGGCACTCACCGGAGTGGGAATCGTATTGGCCGTTGTCGGGTCGTATCTCATCGCCGTAAAATCCGACTTCAGCGTCGGTTTCGGAGACGTGATAGTGGTGGGTGCGGCGCTGGCATTCGCGGTGCAGATTCTAGTGGTTGACAAATACGGCCCCAGCTTGGACGCGGTGCGCTTCTCGGTGGCGCAGTTCTACAGTTGCGCCGTATTCTCCGCAGTGGCAGCGTTGTTTTGGGATGCACACCCGTTCACCGGGCTGGTAGCGGGCTGGTTGCCGGTGGCGTACGGCGGGCTGCTCTCGGTGGGTATCGCGTACACCATTCAGGTCGTCGCCCAGCGTGATGCGCTCGCCTCGCACGCCGCCTTAATA
>JAITED010000082.1 GCA_031282235.1 Propionibacteriaceae bacterium
AACATCGCCAACCGGGTCTATCTGAAACGCATGTTGGTGGGGGACAGGGTTTCGGGGTTGCTCCCCAACTGGGCATTTTTCGTGCGCTGCATCATAGATTCCTCCAGCCTGCGCCCCACCGCCAGCCGCGAATCGTTATACGAGGATGAGGTGCTGCTTGCCACTAGGGAGGCGCTGGGGAAGCAGATTATCGACTGGGTGGCCGCGCTGCTGGCTGAAGATTCCCAAACCCGCACTGACTTCGTGCGCACCCATCATCTCGCCATCCGACAGCTGGCGCTGACCGACGATGAAATGCTTGAACTTTCAATTAAAGTGTTGCCGTTTGAGACCACTTTAGGCACCGCAACGCTGGAGGAGTTTTTAGAGAGCGAGGGGCAGATACGCTACGCGGCCACCGTGGATGACTACCGCCGGGTGATGGCAGTGGCGCGAGCCCAAGGCGTAGGCATCGTCAACGCCGGTTACGTATACGATGCTGAACTGATGAATCGCGTAGCCAAAGCCCATTCGGATTGGAATGTGGCTCCCTTTAAGACCGAGGATGTGGAGGCAGCCCTCACGGAGCTAGCCCCCGCCGAGGAGTTGGATTACATCGACCTGCTGTTGGTGGCCGCTGAGGCGCTCCAAGAGATGCGCTGCGAACCCAGCTTGCGCGCCTTTGAGCCGAGCGATATGCCAGCGCTGTTCGTCACCGACCAAGACGCCGAGCACCAGAACGCTCTTGACAACGCTAAACGCGATGCGAGTGGGGTGTGGGGGGATATGCTCAGCTCGTTTGGGCACACCAACGCCACCCGCAAACTGGTGCTCAACTCGGCAAATGAATCGGTGCAGCTGCTGGCAAAAGTCGCAGATAAGGGGGTGCAAGCCGCCGCAGTGCGTTCCCTGTACGTTACCGCCCGACTCTCCGCCGGTGAACCGCTGCGCCGCACGGACGCCCAAGTGATGAATGATGCGTTGCAGTCTTTGATTCGTCGCGCCCTACCGGAAAACAGTTAAAAAGGGGGTGGTTGCGCATGGCTCGCAGCGTAGATGAAGCCAACTCCGACATCGCCCGTATTGAACATACGCCGTTCGGCCCAGCGCGCACGCAAGCCGCCATCACCGAAGTCGCCCGGGTGAGCGCGGACGGCCCAGAGCAGTGCTTAGCGTATGCGCTCAACGTGCTCATCTCGTCGTATGTTTTCAGCAGTGAGCAGGAGAAAGCCTACGTGCCTTTCGCTCAGCTGGTGCAGTGGTACGACACTCGCCCTGACCTGTTCGATGAGAAAGACCACTACGACCTGCAGTGGGCGTTCAAGTGGATGGTGAACGGGCTGGCGGCCTTTCCGAACGTGAGCGCGGAGCGTATTGAGACCGCTATCGCCGATATGGAGTCCCGTTTTGCGGTAGATGGCATCGGTGCCAAAACGGTGTTGCGTTCCCGCTACTTTTGGACTTTGCACCGCAGTGGTTTGGCGGCGGCAGAACCCTATTTTCGCAAGTGGCTGACCACCGCGAACGATGAGGTGTTCGGTTCGGAGTGCCCGCTGTGCACCTGCAACACTAACGTGTTCCATCGCGTCGAAGCTGGCGATTGGGAGGGGGCGCTGGCGCTCTTTGACGCGGCGCTGAACGACCCGGAGAACCCCTCCCGATGTTTCCAAGAACCCGCAGTCATGGCGAGCTCGCTGATGTTGTGGCTGGTGGGGCGGGGGCTCCCCGGCGACGACGAACGCGCCCGCAGCATGTATCGGCGGGTACGCGAACAGGTTGACGACTCGCCCGGCGACTTCTTGGCTCCGATAGCGCGCTGTATACAGTTCCTAGCCGTCACCGGGCATCCGCAAGAAACACTGCGATACCTGAAGAAAAACTCGCAATGGCTAGTCAAGGCCGAATCGCCACTGGAGCGGCTCAAATTCATCTCCCGGGTGGCCGGGGCGCTGCGGCTGTTGGTGGAGTATTACGGGCTGGGCGACACTGCGGTGCAGTTCGTCGAAGTGCCAGCCAACACTGTGGCGCAGTTGTATAGCTCGCTAGCGGCTGAGGCGCAAAGCATCGCCGCCGCGTTTGATGCCCGGAACGGCACCGACACCGTGTCGCAACGGATGCGACGCGCTTTAGCGGTGGAACCAACGGGACGGGTGTTGGATTTCTCGATACAGCTAGACCCGGATACGGAGCTGCCGGAGCGACCGGATTTTCTGCCCCCAGATGACCAGAACGTATTTAATACGCTGGATACGCTGGGTGCGCCGCCCCCCGATGCCACCGCAGCCTCGGTGTCGTTTGCCACCTCCGGCAGCACCCCAGAGCAGGAGGCTCAGGCCGTTCTCGACTCCGCAGACGACATGGCGCGGCGGGGGAATATCAGTGGCGCTCTCTCGCAGTATCTGAACGCCGCCACCGCGTACCGAAACATCGGACGGCTACAGGATGCCGGGTTTGCCTACGCTGAGGCGGCGGCGCATACGTACAACCTCTCCGATGTCGCCACCGCCGTACAGCTGTTTGACAAGGCGTTGGGCATCCTTTACGCCGTGGATACCCCGCTGCCGTACCTCATCCCCATCATTGATAGGCAACTTTCGGCTCTGCTGGATACGGGGCAACGCAGTGCCGCCACGGCGCTCGTCACCGACTTTGAGACTCGGATGCAGGCCGCGTTGGCCGAAGTGGCGCGCAAACTGCCGCCTGCTGGCCGAACTGACGACAACTCCTCACAGGATGGGTTGGTGCAGCAGTGGTTGTTGGAGGCGCAGGCTCGCGGTGAGATGCTGCGTTCGCGGCTGGTGGCAGAGTTGGGGGATACGGCTACCGCAGCGCAGCTCGCCGAACGAGCCGGGGAACGGTTGGCTGAGTTCGGCAACATCAACGTCGCCTGCGAGGCTTTCCGTATCGCTGGTGACTTGCTGCGTTCCATCCCCGACGACCACGCCGTCTACTGTTACGAATCAGCTATGGAGGCGGCAGAGTTGTTACGGCAACGGGAACGCTATGTCGCCATCGGTGACCTGTTGGTAAATTTCCTACTAAAACGGGGGCACGAGAAAGAGGCCAACGAGTTAGCACGCCGTATCACTAGGTGGTGAAGCTAACGCGGCAGCGGATTCCGTATAGACTCGTGGGTGATATGCCCCTTAGATGTTGAGGGAGGCTTTCGTCGTGCCTTACGCCGATATGGATGCGCGCCAGTCGCCAAGTGGCGACCGTGCCGCGCAACTGTTGCGACAGGCACAGTGGTTGGCGGACAAAATACGCAACGATGCCCAGCGCGATGTCAATCTAATCATCTCGCGGGCACACGCCGATGCCGCCGCTATCCGTGAGGCCGCAAAACAGGAGCAGGAGGATGCCCGGCGAGCCTTAAGCCAAGAGCGGGAACAGATTCGCGCCGCTGCGGTGACTGACGCAGCGCAAACCAGAGCCCAGATGGGTTATCTGCGGGATGAAGTGGCCGCTTTGGAAGCTGATGTTGCGCACCGCAAGGCTTACGCCCAACGCGAGCTGGATAACATTATGGCAGCGGTGGAGCAAGCCCGCTGGGAAGCCCAACAGATAGTGGCCGATGCGGCGCTCAAGGCTGCCCATATCGCAGCCACCGCACGCAACAGCGCTGGCGAGAGCAGCAGCCGCCTGCTGGCCGATGTCGAGTTGGCTAGGCAAACGGCAAAAGCGGAGATTGAGCGGCTGCGGCAGCACGCCCACGATGAGGTTGCGCAGTTGCTGGCTAACGCTACGGCGCGCGCCGAGCGCGAATCGGCTGAGCACACTGCCCACAAGGAACTGGTAACTCAACGTTTAGCGCAGTACGAGGAGGGGATACGTACGCAAGCCCGGCAACTGCTGGCTGAAGCTACGGCGGAAGCCGATACGTTGCGCGAGCAGGCGCGTAGCAGCGCCGAGCGCGTCATCAACAACGCCCGTACTGAGGCTGAGAGCGCGCTCAAAGCGGCCACCGCTGAGGCGAGCGCCTTGAGCGATACCGCAAAGAAAGCCGTTGATACCGCCAAAGCTAGCGCCGTAGCTATCATCCGTAAGGGTGAGGAGATCGCCGACCAGTTGAGCGCGCAGGCGCGCGCTGAAGCGCAGCAGCAGTTGGCTTGGGCGGCAGATAGCGTCGCTCGGGCGCGTGAAACCGCAGCCCAGTTGCGCGAACAGGCGTTGCGCGCAGCCCGGCAGTTGCAAGCTGAGGCGGCCGCCCGCGCTGCTGCGCTGCGTGACTCCGAAACGGAAACGCGCAATCAGATACGCAGCGAAGCTGAAACCTTGCGTTCCGAAGTGGCCATACTGCACCAACAGGCCGAAAGCGAGACGGAAGCGTTAGAGCGCAAACGGCAGAGTGTGAACGCGCAGTTAGTAAAAATACGTGAAATGCTGGCGGGTATCGGCGATTCAGCCCCGGCGGGAATAGTTTCTGCTATCGCGGACGTTACAGCCAGGGTGGATGCGGAGAGCGGTGCAGTTGCGGCTGGGGAAGCGTAGCGAGTAGGACAACCTCAAAGCTAATACGCTCCGTAGAGTACGCTTGACGTGGAGGAGGTCACATGTCATCCGATAACAACGATGAGCTAGACGCGGATTTCAACGCTCCAGATGCTGGCAGCGATGCCGCCGATTACGCCAGTAATGACGTAGCGGCTGTGGAGTTTGCTGCTGCGCGGCGCTCGGAACTTGCGCCCGCGGATTCGGAAGCGCCCGACGCGGAAACTGACATCCCGGAAGCGCCCTTGATTACGGAGGATGAGGGGGCAGCCGCAACGGAACCCGCGGAACAGAAAAAGAAAGGCAGCGTCTGGCTCAACCGGGCACTGCTCATCCTAGGGGTGGTGTTGATTGCTACCGGTGCCATTTTGGGCGTGACAGAGTTGTTGCGTGGCAACGAGGGCACTTTTCCGGATATGAACGGCGAACGTGTCCGACCGGATGACCCCACCATGATCGATGAGGCGTGGTTGGAGAAAGCCGATTTGGTGGAGTTTCCCGGTGCGCGGTTCATAGTAGACGCGGTGGGGCTCAATGTACGCTACGGCGAAGTCAACGAGGTGAACGGGGTGTTGAACCCCCCCGATTTCAGCGGCGTATTTCGGGTACGAAACCGCGGCGTAGATCTGCCGCAGGCCGCGGAGGGCACAGTGTATCTGGTCACGCACTCCTTGCGTGGCGGTGGGAACGCGCCCGGCAACTCTCTAATGGATGTTTGGAAGAACGAGTGGTCGTTGCAGCCCGGCGACGTTATCATAGCCAACGGCACCCGTTACATCGCCGAGGAATACCTGCTGGTGGATAACACCAATTTGGGCAGTCGCCCAGAACTGTGGCGCAACGAGCCAGGTCGGCTGTTAATCATCACCTGTATGCAGTACGCGGATGGTTCGAGTACGCGGGAAAACTTGATTATCGTCGGCCGCTTAGAGGGCTTCACCCCTCCCCCGAGCACAACCACCGGAAGCGAAACTGCGCCTACGACCACTGCCACTACGCCATTGGACGCAACGGACGTAACGGAACCCACGGAATCCACAAGGCCCACGGAGTCAACGCAATCTACGGAGCCAACGAAACCTACGGAGTCAACTAAACCCACGGAGTCAACGAAACCTACGGAGTCAACGCAGCCCACTCAGTCGTCAAGCACGGAACCCCCAACAGAGACGACCAGTACGCCCCCCGAAACCACTGCGGCATCGAGCATCTCCCCCACGTCCTCCGATCTGCCGCCGGCATTGCCGAGCAACCAGTTGCCGCCGACATCGTCAAGTAACCAGTTGCTGCCGACACAGCCGGACACCACAGATCCTGCACCTACCGAGAGCTCTGAACCTACCGATAGCGAGGGCTGACCTCAACCGCCAGCAACGCGGGGGGTTAAACCACCAGGCCGGGGTACAGCGGGTGTGCCGCTAATAGTTCGTCGCACTCGGTGCGCACTTTTTCTGCTACCCCAGCATCGATGGCATACTGCGCTTTACTAGCGGCGTTGCTGCTGGTGAGCACAGGTTTGGTGGCTTTCAGCACCGTATCAACCAACGCCGCCACCCGGTCAAAGTCCTGTTCGTCTAGGCCGCGGGTGGTGAGTGCCGGGGTTCCAAGGCGCACCCCGGAGGTGTACCAA
>JAITED010000217.1 GCA_031282235.1 Propionibacteriaceae bacterium
TGACGAACCCTTGCGCCCCGGAGAGCGCCACATGCTGTTTCACCAGCGCACGAATGGCCGCGTCCACGTCGCCGTTTGCCTGCGCCAGTTGCCGCCCCGCCGAGACCCGCGCCCCCGGAAACTTAGCGGTGCCATCAATGGCAAACTGCATCAGTTTGCGTAACACGTTGCTGGTAGCACCCGGTACTACAGTTGGTATCGCCTGCATGGCCGCCTTGCCGATACTGCTCCCGATGCCCACTGCCACCCCTCTCCACGAAACGGTAATGCTGGTATTAACGATATAGCGTTACGGGGCAGTTGCAACACAGAAATACGGTACGCACAACTTTCCTACCGCAACGTTACGGGCGCGCGGTGGTTGCCGATTTATAACACCGGCTGCGACCCAGTTTCAGGCATCGGCGCTCTGGCGGGGCGGGGGAGCGGGCTCACTGAAAACCACTACTTGATACGTAAACAACTTCACATCCGGGCCCCAATAATCAAACCGCACCCGCGCTTTGCGACGTAACAGTTGCATGAACTCCACCGGGTGCGGCAACTCCTCCCACATCTGCGGCAAGAATGTGGCCTGCGCCCCCTTAGCTTGGAAGATTACGCCGTCCACACCGGGGCGCAACTGCGCCAGCGCATCCTCCTGACTAGTGAAAACGAGTTCTTTTGGCGGCGTGAGCACCGACACTTCGATGGCTATCCGGCTCAGTTCCTCCACGGTGAGTGGAATGAAACGGGGGTCGCGGAATGCGGCGGCGCGCGCGTTGGCTTGCACATCCTCCCCCAGTGCGCGGTGGGCGACGAGCGACCCGCTACTGCCCCGCAAGGCGTGGTCGCCCTGTTCGTCGCTGATGGTGAGGGTGACGAACGCCGCGCCGGGCTGCTCCAACCACGGCACCCCGAGCGGAGGTTCCGGGGTTTTGAGGTTCAGTTCACTGGCGATTGCGGTGCGCGCAAGCGCGGTCAGCACCTGCCCCGCTTCGGGCGTAGTGAGACTCTGTGCAAGGGTGTCGGGTAACTCCATAAAACTATGGTACGGGTGAATGCTGCGGGTGGCTAACGTAACGAAAATGCCGCATAGCCCACCACGCGCTCGCGGTCACCGCTAGTATCGCCGGAGTTGCAGGCTCCCAGCAGGGTAGCTGTGACCCCGTGGCGCTGGACAGCTCAGAGCAGGTCGTTTAACGGGGGGTAACGTAAGGCTAAATACGTATTGAACGTATCAAGTGGTGCTTTGGTGGCGATACGGTGGGCGCGCTAGATACACCGGCTTTGTTAGCGAGGTAAAGGGTTGAAAAGCTGAAAGTCTTACGTGTCTCATATTTTCCGTTATCAACTGCTTACTATCAAATATTGTGTATTATGTAGACAATACGACGGTTGATAATAGGAACGGTTCAAAAGTCCGCACCTATTTACTGCGGGGGCAGTCGTCGTGGTGGGGGGCAGTGTAAATATGCGCGTTCCCCTTTAATGCGCTGGCCGTCGCTGCTTATGCAGTGGCGGCCATCGCAATTTATAGCGAAGTTTTAGACGCGCGGATGAAGTAGCGACTTCAAACGTTCCTTTTGCAAGAAAGCTATGGCGGTAAGCGGCACGTTTTGGGGGCACACCAGAGCGCACTCCCCGTACTGCGAGCAGGGGCCAAACTCGTCCTCCATCGCGGCCACCATGTGCTCCGCTCGGGGGACTTTCTCAATCGCCGGAATCGGCAGCATGGAGAGATGGGCAACTTTAGCGCCGGTGAACAACACCGCTGCACCGTTGGGACAAGCAGAAACGCAAGCGCCGCAGCCGATGCAGGCTGCAAAATCTAGCGCCCGTTCCACTTGGTCGTGGCCGACTCCCACCGCATCACTATCCGGCGCAGTGCCCGCTGGGAGCGCCACCGTACCACCAGCAGCGATGATTCTGTCCAACCCACTGCGGTCAACCACTAGGTCTTTACGCACCGGGAAAGCCCCGGAGCGCAGCGGCTCAATGCGTACCGTCTCGCCGTCCCGGAACGAGCGCAGCCGCTGCATACACGATGTGACGTGCGGGCGCGGCCCATGCGGGCGTCCATTCACGTTGACCCCGCAGGTGCCGCAGATGGATTCGCGGCAGTCGGAGTCGAACGCGATGGCTTCCTTACCCTCATGCACCAACTGTTCGTTGAGCCGGTCCAGCATCTCCAGCAGCGACATGCCCACGTCCAACTGGTCAACTTCAAAGGTTTCGTAATGGCCGGGGTCTTTCGTATCCCGCTGGCGCCAAATCTGCAAGGTGAGTTTCACTGGTAGTTCCTCCTTGCGGGTTGAATGTTGGTGTAGTGCAACGGTTCGGCGTGCCGGGTGAACCGCAGCGTGGGGTTGGTTGCGAAATCCAACGGCGCTGTGGTGGCCCAAGCGGAGGCGAACATCCAATGGTCATCGTCGCGTACTGCTTCCCCCGCCGCCTGATGTTCAATACGGAAGTGGGCTCCGCAGCTCTCGTCCCGGTCTAGGGCATCGACGCAGAGCAGTTCCGCGAGTTCTAGGAAGTCAGCGACCCGCCCGGCTTTCTCCAAGGTCTGATTGACACCTAAGCCCTTGCCGGTGACCAATACGTCCTGCCAAAACTCGGAACGTAACGCCCGAATCTGGCCGATGGCCGTCTTAAGCGACTTGTCGGAGCGGTTCAATCCGCAACCCTCCCAGAGATAGTTGCCGAGTTGCTTGTGGAACTCGGCGGGAGTACGGGTGCCGCGTACCTGCAACAGCGCTTCGGTACGCGCCTGCGCCCGCTCAAACGCGCTCAACACCGCCGTCGAATCCAACGCCGGGCGCGCCTGCCCCAATCTGCCAGCCAGATAGTCCATCACCGCGTATGGCAGCACAAACCAGCCATCGACCGAAGCCGACAGCAGCGAGTTCGCCCCCAACCGGTTCGCGCCGTGATAGCTGGAGTTGGCCTCCCCGCCCACGAACAGGCCGGGGATGGAACTCATCAGGTTGTAATCCACCCAGAGACCACCCATGGTGTAGTGGGTGTTGGGCGCAATCCGAATCGGCACCTGCATCGGATCCTCGCCCACCGCGATGCGATACATCTCCAGCAGGTTAGAGTAGCGCTCCCAAATCGTATTCGCGCCCAGCCGTTTGATGGCATCGGCCAAATCGAGGTAGGTGGCGTTGTGCATCGGCCCCACGCCATGCCCGGAGTCAATCTGCTCTTTACCAGCGCGGGAACTGATGTCGCGCGGGCTGAGGTTGCCGTATGCCGGATACTTACGCTCCAGATAATAATCGCGCTCGGCTTCGGGGATGTCGCCGGGGGCGCGCTCGTCGCCCGGCTTGAGCGGCACCCACATGCGGCCATCGTTGCGCAACGACTCGCTCATCAAAATGGTTTTCGACTGCCACGGGGTCATCACCGGCAGGCAGGTGGGGTGGAACTGCACCATCGAGGGGTTTCCGAGATACGCGCCCAGCCGGTGCGCTCGCCACGCCGCAGAAGCGTTGCACCCCACTGCCAGCGTGGAGAGGTAGTAGACAGTGCCGTAACCGCCGGTCGCCAAAATCACCGCATCGGCCACCTGAGCGTGAATCTCGCCAGTTACTAGGTCACGCACGATTACGCCACGCGCCGCGCCGTCCTCCATGATGAGGTCGAGCATCTCGGTACGCGGGTGCAGTTTGACCGTCCCGGCTTGCACCTGCCGCATCAACTGTTGATACGCGCTGAGTTGGAGCTGTTGGCCGGTCTGACCGCGGGTGTAATACGTGCGGCTCACCTGCACGCCACCAAAACTGCGGGTGGCGAGCGCGCCGCCGTATTCGCGGGCGAACGGCGCTCCGATGGCGTTCATGTGGTCGATAACCCGGACGGATTCTTGCCCCAGCCGGTACGCTTCCGCTTCCCGCCCCCGGAAATCGCCGCCTTTCACCGTATCTACCACGAATCGGTACAGCGAGTCGTTATCGACTTTGCGCGCCCGGGCGGCGTTGATGCCGCCTTGTGCAGCGATAGAGTGAGCCCGGCGCGGTGAATCTTGATAGCAGAAGGCGTGCACCTCAAAGCCGAGTTCCGCCAACGCCGCTGCCGCACCCGCGCCAGCTAGCCCGGTGCCCACCACCGCCACGGTGAACTTTTTCCGGTTCGCCGGGTTGACTACCCGGTATTCCTGACGGCGGCGCAACCAAGCGGTTTCCGGGTCGCCATCGGGGATACGCGCGTTGAGTTGCGAGCCCACCATGACACCGGGGGCCGCGGAGGGCGGCGGGGGAGTTGTCATCGCCGTCGCCGTATTAGGCAGAGTTGAGTTAGTCATGACAGCACCCCCAATAGCACCGCAACCGGAATAGAAGCATTACCCAACAGAATAAACACCGCAGTCAACCCCGCAATGGCGATAAGGACGGCGCGGAGCCGTTTGCCGACCGCTCCCAGGTCGGAAACGACTGTGTACAGGCCGTGCGAAACGTGAATGGCTATCAGCACCATCGCGCCGACGTAGCTGATGGCTGCCGCAGGCCGCGAGAAACTGGCGATGAGGTTTTGGTAAGCGAACGCTGCGGTGGCGGTGTGTTCCTGAAACGTTTCTGGGGCTAACGGTTTGATACCCAAAGTGAGGTCGGCTAGGTGGAAAAGCACGAACGCCAAGATGAATACGCCGGTCAGCGGCATCAGCGTAGCGCTCCAAGAGCGCACCCGGTGGCTTCTTTTCGCCGCAAAACGCCCGCGGGCTTTTCGCGCCCGTAGCCACAGAATAGTTGCGCCCGAAACATGCGCCACAATGCACAGCGCCAGCACAATACGCAGCACCCACACCACCGAGTTAGCTGGGAGCAGCGGTTCCCCGACGTGGCGCAGCCAGTAGGCGTATGCGTTGAACTTCTCTGCGCCGGAGTACACCTTCAGGTTACCGAACAGGTGAATGGCCAAAAATAGGGCGCCGATAGTGCCGGTAAGCGCCATCGTCAGCTTCAACCCCCAGTTGGGCAGCCGCTTAGCGTGCCGCCCCGACACTTGAAACGCCGGCGGTGGCTCCGGTTTTACGCGCGCCGCCTGCGTTGGGGCGGCGTCCGGCGGTGCAGACATGCAAACCTCCGATGTTCGTTCAATTTGGCACTCAAACTCTTAACTGCAAAGCCTACCGTCAACCCACTGCCAAATTGGTATAGCACTGGGATAAATAGGTGAAGCGCGAGGAATAACTAACCACAAACCAGTGTCCGAAGTACATAGGGAAGTACATAGGATGGACAAGGTGGCTAATTGGGATAGAGAGCGGCTAGATTTATGGCAGTGAATGAGAACCCCGACCTCCAATCGGAGCAGGAGTGTCGTCAGAATCTGGTGTCACGCCTCTCCCCTATTGGCGTGTCCGCTGGCTACGTCAATACGAATGGTGCCTATGTAGTCACCGGCACTAAAACTTTGGCTTTGGTTGCGGAGGCGTTTACGCAGCGCGGGGTGAGTGGGGACAACCCCGAGGTGTTGATTTGTACGCCGGGGCGCTATCACCCTGGGCTGTTCGGCACCATCGTGAAAGAGTCGGGGCGCAGTTGTCGGGCGGCGGGCTACATCAACGAGGCGGGCTATCACACCTTGTATCTCGATGGTGGCGGGCGGCGGTTCGTCATCGCCGCGCCGGAACAGTTGCCGACCCCGAAGCGCGGCTGGGGTTGGCAGGTGCAGCTTTACTCGGCGCGCTCGTCGTATTCGTGGGGCATCGGCGATTTTCAAGATTTGGCGACGATTTGCCGGTTGGCTGCCGAGCAGGGGGCATCGTGCGTGCAGGTGTCCCCGGTACACGCCACTGCTCCCATCAGTAAACCGCAGGATTCTCCGTATTCCCCGGCTTCGCGCGAGTTTCTGAACCTGCTGCATGTGGCGATTGGGCTGGTGCCTGGTGCGGAGATGGTCGATTTGAGCGATTTGGCTGCCCAAGGGCGGGCGCTGAATCAGGAGCGGCTCATCAACCGGACGGCGGTGTGGCGTTTGAAGTTGGCTGCTTTGGAACGTATTTGGCAGATGGTGCGTGACGACTTGCCGCTGGAGTATCAGCTGTGGCGCGACAAGCGGGGGTTGCAGTTGAGCCGGTTCTCCATCTGGTGTGCCATCGCTGAGCAGTGCGATACCCCCAAGTGGCGGTCGTGGCCGCACGAGTTACGCCGTCCCGACAGCGATATGGTACGCGACTTCGCTATGCACAACGCTGGGCGGGTGGAGTTCTACTCCTGGTGTCAGTGGGTGGCGTCGCAGCAGTTCTACGGTGCTTGTCACGCCGGGGCTGCGGTGATTGCTGACGTGGCGGTGGGTTTTGATGCCAACTCGGAGGATGCGTGGAACTATCAGGACGCGGTGTGTTTCGACTTTGAGATTGGCGCTCCCCCCGACGACCACAACATCGAGGGGCAGCGTTGGGGGTTGCCGCCACTGTTGCCCACGCGGCTGATTGAGGGCGATTTTAGGGTGTTTATCAATATGGTACGAGCCACGCTGGCGCACGCTTCCGCGCTGCGGTTAGACCATGTGATGCAGTTGTGGCGGCTCTATTGGGTTCCGAAGAATCTACCGGCCACCGAGGGGGTGTACATCTACTACCCGGTGGATGCGCTGCTAGCCATCTTGCGGGTGGAGGCGGCGCGGCAGGGCGCGTGGATTGTCGGCGAGGATATGGGCACGGTAGCAGCTGGGGTGCGCGAAACGATGGCGGTTATCGGCTTGTTGGGCAACCGTTCTGCGATGCGTACCCCGGTAGCTGAGTTCCCAGAGTTGGGGGTGGGTACGTCCTCCACCCACGACCAAGTGACGGTGGCTGGTCTCATCACCGGCTCCGACGTGGACGACTTGAACCGTATCGGCAAGGGTGCGGATTTCGTACAGATTGCCAACACTCGCCGCGGACTAGCCGAATTGGCAAACCTTGACCCCGAGAAACCCGCTGCGGACATCACAACCGCTGACATTCACGCCGCCGTAATTGCGCGCTACCGGCTGCTCTCCTCTGCCCCCTCCCGTATAGTGCTAGTGACCCTAGAGGATGCCGCGATGGTGCGCGAACGCCCCAACATGCCTGGCACCACGGACATCTACCCCAACTGGTGCCTAGCCATCCCCAACCGCTTAGACGACGTGATGCGCTCCCCGCTAACCCGCGACCTAATCTCCTTAATGACCGAAACCCGCTGACGTATCGTTCAACTCATTCGGCTCGCTGTCAGCGTTTATCAACTACGGCTCGCTCAACTGTTCCTCCACTCCGGATGTTTCAATCCCCATGCGGTTCGCAGCTGCAGCTAGCCGTAAGTCAAAAGTGACGATACCCGCCTTTAGAGCTTGAGCAGTTGCTAAAACTACGGCATCTGGCAGCTTGAGCCCTGTTGCTGCTCGGGCGGTTGCGGCGTCGAGAGGAGTGATAATTTCTGCCGACAAAACCTTTATACACGTTTTAGATATTGCATCTAATACCGCTTGACCGCGCTGTTCTTTAACCGGAAGCACTAAGATTTCCGCAAGGGTAAGAGGATGGATGCCAAGGTCTGTCGTATCGCCCAGTAGCTGCTGTGCCTTTTTATGATGAGCGTCGTGGCTATCCAGCGCGGCGATGAGGGCGCTAGCGTCTATGACTATCATTCCGGCCAGTCCTCTCGCAGTTCTTCAAGATAGTTTGGGGGATAGTGGATGCCCAGTTCTGAAAGGGCATCCACGGCTTTGCTACGCTCTTCGCGTTCTGCGAGCACGGCTTCCGCTCCCCGCACAACTAGGTGTCGCAGCACCTCGGGTCGGGAAAAATCAGGCCAGCGCCAAGCGCCAACATCGAGGGCTTCGGCGATTTCGCCGGTGTCGGTAATCATGTATCTGTCTTTCGTGGTAGGCATGAAACAAGTGTAGCACCAGCAATGCTAGGTGTTGCACTTGTTTCATGCGATGCTTCCCGCCCATATGGCGGCTCTACTCTGGTTTATAGGGCTGAAATCCCGAAACCGGCCAACCAATTTCCAATTGTGGATAACTTTTCTGGTGGAGTTGGGATGGGCAGCGGCTGTGGATAACTTTGGTGTTGCAGGCAATATTTGCGTGGTTGCCCGGAAAAAGTGCAAAACTGGTGGTATGTATCGGATTTTGG
Organism: Propionibacteriaceae bacterium; assembly: GCA_031282235.1. Classification (GTDB taxonomy): domain Bacteria; phylum Actinomycetota; class Actinomycetes; order Propionibacteriales; family Propionibacteriaceae; genus WRGV01. Next base: position 8,093 of record JAITED010000217.1, read on the forward strand.
CTACCAGCACTGACCCGCGGCTGCTGGAGTTGCCGTGGCATATTCCGCTGGCTGATTGGCCTGCGGAGTTGTTGGTTGCCTTGCCACACGGTATTTCGCGCCATGTGGTGCGTTTTATCCGGGTGGGCGACGAGGTGCTGGCGGCCAAAGAGATGCCGGTGGAGGCGGCCAGCCACGAGTATCGCATGTTGCAGGATTTGGTACGGCTGAAGCTTCCCACGGTGGAACCGGTGGGGGTGGTCACCGACCGTTACTGCGCTAACGGCGAGGCGCTGGGGGCGATACTGCTCACGCGGCATCTGCACTTCTCACTGCCGTATCAAGCATTGTTTGGGCGCGGCATACAGGCTGAGACGGTCACCAAGCTGTTGGATGCGATGGTGGTGTTGCTGGTACGGCTGCACTTAGGGGGGTTCATGTGGGGCGATGTGTCGCTCTCCAACGTATTGTTTCTACGCGACGCCGGCCAGTTCGCTGCGTATCTGGTCGATGCCGAGACGGGGGAACTGCATGATGTCCTCTCCGATGGGCAGCGCGCCGCCGACCAAGACATCGCCATCGTGAACGTATTCGGGGGTTTCTGTGATTTGGAGGCTGCGGGGCATCTGGATGCAAGCGTTGACCCGATGCAGGTGTCAGAGTACGTCGCGGAACGCTATCTGGCGTTGTGGGATGAGTTGACCTGTGAGCAAGAACTGGGCAACGACGAGCTGAGCCGTATCGAAACGCGAGTGCGCCGCCTAGGCGAACTGGGGTTTGACGTCGCTGAACTGGCCGTAACCACATCCCCCGATGGCACCCGTATCACCGTGCAGCCCAAAGTGGTGGATGCCGGGCATCACGCCCGTCGCCTGATGCGCCTGACCGGCCTAGATACGCAAGAGAATCAGGCTCGCCGCCTGCTAAACGATATGGATGCCTACCGTGCCATCACTAATCAGTGGGGTGTGGACGAGTCGATAGTCGCCCAGTGCTGGCTTAGAGAACAGTTCCTCCCCGCGCTAGCGGTCATTCCTCCCGAGTTGAGCCACAAACTTGACCCCGCCCAGCTTTACCACGAGATTTTGGACTACCGCTGGTTCCAAGCCGAACGCGAACACCGCGCCGTCCCCATCCAAGAAGCCGCCGTAGGCTACGTCTGTGACGTACTCTCCCACCTCCCCGACGAAGAAGTGACCGCTGGTTAGGTGCGATAAGCGGGGGTTGCTATAACTATGTTCGGAGGGTGTGGCATACACGATTGTGCATCCCATCAACTGGACTCGGCTGTAGATATCAACCCGGTTATTTGAATCGGAAGCCGAAAAGGCCACCGTTCTCGCCCGCGTCAGTCAGAACTGGATTTATGACATAGTTTCGCCGATCGAAGCCCTCTGTTTCAGCGGCTGCTAGGCGATCCGAGTTGAGAGTAACGATGTACTGGAAACCTTCAGAATCAGCCAATCGCGCCCCGATATTTAGGCATGATGCGACTTGCCTGTCATCCATGGAGTCGAATAAGAG
>JAITED010000104.1 GCA_031282235.1 Propionibacteriaceae bacterium
CCCCCCCCCCCCCCCCCCCCCCCCCCCCCCCCCCCCCCCCCCCCCCCCCCCCCCCCCCCCCCCCCCCCCCCCCCCCCCCTGACGCACACGGGGGGGCTGCGCAGCATGACGTCAAGACCGCATCAACTCGCCACGGCAAGGTTTGGAAACGGCATGTAAATGCTAGCCTTGCACCGGTTTCCGGGCTAGGCTGACCCCATGACAACCCGCGTGTCTTCCCCACCGCGGGCGCGTGGTGACGCCAAGAACAACGGACGAGCCAGCAGCCCCCGAGTGAGCGGAAGCAGAAGTTCCACGGCAGCGCACAGCAGTTCGCGGCGCGCCGCCGCATCGCAGCGCCCGCTGGTAGTGCGGATAATCGGCGGTTTTTTCTCTGGGATAGCCCGGCTGGTGGGTCGCGGCGTGCGCGCTATCGGCGGCCAAGCTAAAAGCATCGACCCGATGTTGCTACGCGACGGCGCGGGGCTGGCGCTGCTGGTGGCAGCCGTTATCACCGGAGCTACGTTCTGGTTTTCGATGGCTGGGAAGCTCGGGGAATGGCTCACTACCGGTTTGACTACGGTGTTCGGCAGCGGCTCTTACGCTGTGCCGGTGCTGTTCGCCCTGATGGCCGTCCGTACACTACGTGACCCCGTAGCTAACGGCCCAGCGGCTAGGCAAGTGGTGGGCTGGACGGCGTTGGCTTTAGGCGTATTGGGCATCATAAACATCGCCCACAGTTCACCCGCACTGCCCGCGCCCAGCGATGTGGCAGCGATGCGCGCCGCCGGTGGATTCCTCGGCTACCTGTCGTCCTCTATGCTTTCGCAGCTGTTGCCCGATGTGGTGGCGGGCATCGTGCTCGCCGTACTGGCGCTATTTGGGCTGTTGGTCGTCATCGGTCGTCCCATTAACCGGATTCTGGCCGATGCGCATACGCTGGGAACCAGAATCGCCGGGTGGTTTAAAGCGCGCCGCGTGGCACGGCAACAGGCGCGCGCCGATGCGAATCCCGAACCGGATACGCTGTCCACTTCGCGTTCCATAACTATCAACCCCACTCAGCCGGTGATGCACATCGAGGATGACATCTCCACCAAGCTGTTGCGCGAGGCCGCCGAACGCCGCGCCAAGACGGGGCGCACCGCGCCGTCCGCGCCGCAGCATCAGCCGATGCCGCGCGCCGCAGGCCAGCCTACGCTGACCGGGGAGGTGAAGTATCAACTGCCACCCCTAGCCATGTTGACCTCTGGCGATACCCCCAAGGCAAAATCTGAGGCTTCCGATTCGTTGGTGCGGCGGCTGCAAAGCACTCTGGACGAGTTCAACGTGGAGGCGAAGGTGGTCGGCTACACCCGTGGCCCCACCGTAGCCCGTTACGAAGTGGAGTTGGGCACCGGCATCAAAGTTGAGGCGGTCACTAGGTTGGCGCGCAATATCGCATACGCGGTGGGCTCGCCGGATATTGAGATTCATTCCCCGATCCCCGGCAAGTCGGCCATCGGTATCGCCATCCCGAATGACGACCGCGAAACAGTGACGTTGGGGGACGTACTGCGTTCGCAACGTTCCCGCAAGGATCCCCATCCGCTCACTGTCGGTCTCGGCAAGGATATTGAGGGCGGTTTCGTGGTGGCTAACATCGCCACCATGCCGCACCTGCTGGTGGCGGGGGCGACCGGCGCTGGCAAGTCCAGTTTCGTACACGCCATGCTGGTTTCGCTGTTGATGCGCGCCACCCCCGAACAGGTGCGTCTGTTGCTCATCGACCCGAAGCGGGTGGAGCTCACCGCGTATACCGGGGTGCCGCACCTGCTCTCTCCAATCATCACCAACCCCAAGAAGGCCGCCGCCGCCTTGGATTGGGTGGTGAAAGAGATGGATACGCGCTACGACGACATGGGGACGTTCGGCTTCAACCACATCGACGCGTTCAACGCTGCGGTGCGCTCTGGCGAGTTGGAGCCGTTGCCGGGCAGTGAGCGGGAGCTGCGCACGTATCCCTACATCGTGGTGATTGTTGACGAACTCTCCGACCTGATGATGGTGGCACCGCGCGATGTGGAGGATTCCATTGTGCGCATCACCCAGTTGGCGCGCGCCGCTGGCATCCACTTGGTGTTGGCAACCCAGCGCCCCTCTGTCGATGTGGTAACTGGCCTTATCAAAGCTAATATCCCGTCGCGGTTGGCGTTCGCCACGTCGTCTGCGATAGATTCGCGCGTCATCATCGACAGGTCTGGTGCGGAGAAACTTATCGGCATGGGTGATGGGCTGTACGTGCCCTCTGGTGCTTCGAATCCGCGCCGCTTCCAGGGCGCATGGGTGAGCAAAGAGGAGATACGCGCCGTAGTGGAGCACGTCAAGACGTATGCGGAGACGACGTATGTTGCCGATGATTTTGAGGTGAGCGAAACCAGTTCCCACAAGGCAACCAGTAACGATGACGGCATCGGGGATGACCTCGATATGGTGTTGGAGGCTGCGCGGCTAGTGGTGACGCTAGACCTCGGCTCCACTTCTATGTTGCAGCGCAAGCTGCGCGCCGGGTTCGCTAAAGCCGGACGTATCATGGACATTCTGGAGGAGTACGGCATCGTCGGCCCTAGTCAAGGCAGCAAACCGCGTGAAGTGCTCGTAAAGCCGGATGGCCTAGAGGCAGCGCTGGAACGGCTCTCCGCTGGAGGATAAATACAAGCGACGGCAGTTGCGCGCCGGGTTGGGGGAATAGTCGCTGCCCCCGCGGCGTTGTCCTATACGGAAAATGACTAGTGTGAACGGTTAAAAGTCGGGATCTTGGGGGGCATCTGTATGGAGCCGAAGCTGTTTAGAGAATCGGTGGGCACGGTGTTGCGCGCGTTACGTACCGGTCAGGGGCGTACCTTGGGCGAGGTCGCCAGCGCCGGGCATTTAAGTTTAGGCTACTTATCCGAAGTGGAGCGCGGGTATAAAGAGGCATCCTCTGAGATGCTATCCGCAATCTCTGCTGCGCTCAACGTGCCGCTGTGGCACATCCTCCGGCTGGTGGCGCGCGACATCGCCCAATACGGAGTCGGCGCCCCGGAAGTCGCCACCCGCCGCGCTGCCTAAACGTTTCCTCTAAGATTGACAGCGTGCGCGAACACGAACTCTGGAACCGGATGACAGCAGTGTTGGGGGCTAACTATGTGCGCGTTTGGGCAGAGCAGGTGGCGCTCCCTGAGTTGGGGAGCCGCACGGTTGCGGAGGCGTTGGCTGCTGGTACGGAGTGCAAGTTGATTTGGCGCGCGGTGGTGGTGGCGTTGGAACTGGATTCCAAATATCGCTGAACTGTGGATAACTGTTGCGCGGCGAGTGTGTTCCGTGTCGGCGTGTCGCACAGTCGGTCGAACGTATGTTCGGATAAAGTGTCTTTTGCGGTTACTGCCGCCGGTAGTTATCCACTGACAAACTAGCTGATGCAAAAATGTCAGTGGCACCTACTAGGTTAGTTGGTGTCATAAGTTTTCGGGCTTTGGCACTAGGCGGCGGAAGCCGTAAAACGGATAAGAGCATTGGAGTTTTTGATGGCAACAACGGATCGCATGAAAGCGCTGGAAGCGGCGCTCGCGCAGATCGAAAAACAACATGGCAAGGGTGCTGTGATGCGGTTGGGTGATCAGGTGGCACAGAACATTGAGGTCATCCCCACCGGTTCGGTGGCGCTGGATGTCGCGCTCGGTGTCGGGGGGTTGCCTAGGGGGCGCGTGGTGGAGATTTACGGCCCGGAGTCCTCTGGTAAAACGACAGTTGCGCTGCACGCGGTGGCAAATGCCCAAGCCGCTGGGGGTTTGTGTGCATTTATAGATGCTGAACATGCCCTCGACCCAACGTATGCTGCGGCTTTGGGGGTGGATGTCGCCGCGCTGTTGGTGAGCCAACCCGATAACGGCGAACAGGCGTTAGAGATTGCTGATACGCTGGTGCGCTCTGGGGCGTTGGCGCTGGTGGTGATTGACTCGGTGGCCGCGCTCACGCCGCGTGCCGAGATTGAGGGCGAGATGGGCGACAACCATGTTGGCTTGCAAGCCCGGTTGATGAGTCAGGCGTTGCGCAAAATGACCGGCGGGTTAAAGCAGGCCAACACCACCGCCATCTTCATCAACCAGTTGCGCGAAAAGATTGGGGTGATGTTCGGTTCCCCCGAGACCACCACCGGCGGTAAGGCGTTGAAGTTTTACGCTTCGGTGCGCCTTGATGTGCGGCGTATCGAAACCTTAAAAGACGGGCAAGATATGGTGGGCAACCGGACTCGCGTCAAAGTGGTGAAAAACAAGGTGGCACCCCCGTTCAAGTCGGCCGAGTTTGACATCATGTACGGCAAGGGAATCTCGCGGGAGGGCTCGCTGCTGGACATGGGCGTTGAAGTGGGCATCATCCGCAAAGCCGGTTCTTGGTTCACCTACGACGGCGACCAGCTCGGGCAGGGGCGCGAGAACGCCCGCAACTACCTCATCAAGAACCCTGCCGTAGCGGACGAGATTGAAACCAAGATTCGGGCCGCTATGGGGCTGGGCGGTGATGTTGTCGCGCCGGTGCCGCCGGGAGTAAACCCGGAGACCGGCGAAATCGACTTCTGAGGTAACGCAGCGCGATGCCCCCACAGCTTGACCCCGAAACGCTGCCGCGAGAGCGGCAGTTGGAGTGGGCGCGGGAGATAGCACTGCGGCGCTTAGACCAGCGGGCATACACCAAAGCCGAACTGCGCCTAGCGCTGTTGCAGCGTAAATGCCCTGCGGATGTAGCCGAGGAGCTGTTAAGCAGTTTTGAGGGTGTCGGTTTGCTAGACGATGCCCAGTTTGCTGCCGATTGGGTGGTCTCCCGGCACGGTAGGCGTAACCGTTCTCGGCTGGTGGTCGTCGGAGAGCTGCGCCGCAAAGGGGTAGCGGATGATTTGATTGCCGCTGCAACAGCGGAGATTGACCAAGAGAGTGAGTTGAGCGCCGCACACGCCGTAGCCGCAACCCACCTGAAACGCCTGAGCGGTTTGGAGTATCCGGTGGCGTATCGCCGCCTAGCCGGAGCTTTAGCCCGGCGTGGTTACGCCCCCAGCGTGGTATCCGAAGTAGTGCGCGAAACGCTCCTCGATTGGTCTCAGTAGCGCATTCTGCTGAGCAGAGCGTAGCGAACGCCTCTACCCCGTCATGCTGCGAAAGCGGCCGTGCGGCCACCCCCCAGCAATGCGTATAGGGGGGCGCCCACCAAGTCCGCCAAC
>JAITED010000047.1 GCA_031282235.1 Propionibacteriaceae bacterium
TCCTCCTGCGCGCCTTTCTGTAGCCCTTCTTCGCGGCCTTCTTTTCTTGCGGTGGATAGGGCGTTGTCCAAGTCATGTCTAGTGGTTTCGCGGCGGCGTTCTAAATCTCGGAACTCTTCGGAGACGGTAACGCGTCGGTATGATTCAACTAGTTGTGTCACGCTTTTTACCCCCAAACTGTTTAAGTGTTTTAGTTCTTCTTCCGTTTTAGCATGAAACAGGGCTAGTAGCAACACTAGTTCGCTGCTGTTTACGTTTACTGTTTTAGGGAGTTTCGGTAGCTCAAAGAAATGTATCCCGAATTTATCTGAAAGTACTTCGTAGTGTTCAGTATCAAAAATACGAAACTCACTACGGAACTCTTTCCAACCGAATAGGTTGAACTCCAAAATGTTTATGCATATCACTTGGGGTAGTTCAACATAACCGTGACCAGCAAGTAGCGCGGAAGAAAACTGTCTCGCCCAGTTGAATAGGGAGCGTTCTCGGTAGTTTTTTTCATCTACTACTTGTACTTCTAGGTTCACTCTACGTCCGCGCATTAGCATGTTGATGTCTAGGCGTAGAAGTTTATCTTCTATGTTTTCTTCTGGTGGCAGTTCTGGGTTGATAACTTGGAACTCCTCCAGTTCATCAACACTAACTTCTAGTACTGCTGCTACTAAACGTTTCAATACTTCTTCCTCTTTCGCGAATACCGTTTTGAATAGTACGTCGTTTGTGAATCGGTATTTTAATAAAGTCATGGTTGTTAGCTTTCTGTGATTGTTTTTCTACATAAAAGGAGTGTGTTCCCTTTACGGTTAGCTCTCTACACAGAAATCCCCCAAACCGGCCAACCAATTTCCCAAATGTGGATAACTTTCTCCATTTTCCGAGTTATCCACAGACTCCACTATCCGGGAACAAACCCAGTGTGAGATGGTTCACGGTGCCAGAGCTAAAGATGAGGGTTGAATGGGGCGGGAATGCTGGGGGAGTCCAGCAGTTCGGGGCGGCGGCGTAACAGGGCGAGCAGTTCTTGCGGGGATGCGGTCTCCGGCCAACCGAGCGAGTTGGTGAGCAACTGATATACGGCGGCTACGCCGATTCCGGCGGCTGACAAGGCGCGCAGCGTCACGGCACCGTCTCGTTTGGCGAGACGCTCTCCGGATTCATTTACGGCTAGGCCGACGTGAATATAGTCGGGAGCGGGGAAACCCAACTGGGTCGCCAACCAGGCTTGCCTAGGGGCCGAATCCAGCAGGTCAGCACCCCTGGTCACCTGAGTTACGCCCTGCAAACCGTCATCCACTACGGCGGCCAGATTGTAAGCGGGCACGCGGTCGTTGCGTATGAGCACGAAATCGTCAACCACGCGAGTCACCGCGCCCGCGAAACGGTCATGGACGGTGAACTCGGCGCGCTCGGCGCGTACACGAATCGCTGGGGGGCGGGTGCGGCGCTTCGCATCGCGTTCCGCAGCACTCAAGTTGGCGCAGGTGCCGGGGTAAGGACGATACGAGCCGTGCGGTGCCTGCGCCGCCTCCGCAATCTCGCGCCGGGTGCAGAAACACTCATACGTCGGCAGCGTGGCGGCAGCCGCCCGGTAAACATCGAAGTGTTCCGACTGTTTGCGCACCGCGCCGTCCCAATCCAACCCCAAAGCGGCCAAATCCGCCAACTGGGTTTGGGCGATACCGGGGGCAGCAGCGATACGATACTGGTCTAAATCCTCAATACGCACATAGAACGGCAACCCAGCCGCCCGCGCGTAAACCCAAGCCAACAGCGCAGTGCGCAAGTTTCCCAGATGCAACTCGGCGGTGGGGGATGGAGCAAATCGGCCAGCCATGCCCTCTAGTATCCTCGCCTTCCATCCCGTTCTCAAAGGGGGTGGCAGGCGTAGCCGACCTTATAAAGCCCCCTTCTTGAAGGGGGTGGCAGGCTTTGCCTGACGGGGGTTACCACCCCGCATCATTCACCAATAACCCCCGCCGCCTACGGCGGCACCCCCTTTGAAAAGGGGGCTAAAACCCACTGATTAGACAGAAAAGCCTTCCCCGAAGCAGTAGGTTCTTTCACCCCCTGCCTCACGTAATTTAGGCACATCGGAGTTACGAGGATTTAGGACGAGTGTTCTTAAGGGTTAAAGGGGCGTAAAGAGAGTAGTCTGCGCATAAGGCGGCCAGAGAAAGGCGGTGTCTGATGTCCGCGCGGAAATCGGAGCGGTTGTTAAACCTGACGATTGCGCTTTTGAGCGCCCGTATGTTCCTTTCGCGGGAACAGATTCGCATTCTAGTCAGCGGTTATCACGGGCTTTCGGACGAGGCATACGACCGCCGATTCGAGCGTGACAAGGATGAACTGCGCAGTTTAGGCGTGCCGGTGGAGATGGGTTCCAACTCGGCGCTGTTCGAGGATGAGGTGGGGTATCGCATACGTCCGGCAGCTTTCCAACTGCCAGAGATTGAGTTCAATGCGGCTGAGCAGGCGGTGCTCGCGGCGGCGAAGCAAGTCTGGCAACAAACCCAGATGGCGGAGACCACTGGGCGTGCGCTGGCCAAACTGGGCGCGGACGCGGCTGACAACCCATTCACGGCTTTCACCCCCAGCATGAACGTGCAGGATGCGGCGTTCTGGCCGCTGTTGCGCGCGCTCTCTAAACGACAAGTCGTCACATTCAACTACCGCGATGGCGCGCTGCGCACGGTGGAACCCTGGCGGCTGATAATGCGGCGCGGCAGTTGGTATCTGCTCAGCTACGACCGGGGCAAGGGCGAACCGCGTACATTCAAGCTACCCAGAATCAGTTCCGCGGTGCGAGAGGTGGGGGAGCCGGAGGCGTTCAGCGTTCCCGCCGATGTGGACAGTGCCGCGCTGCTCGCCAAACTAGACGCTTCCCCTGCCGACGCGGTGGCCGTAGTGGCGATACGGGAGGGGCGCGCCGCCGAGCTGACCGCACGCGGCACCAAGACTACGTGGCGTACTCCCTTGCCAACGGGGTTTACTGCTTGGCGGGTGCCGTATCCCACTCAGGTTGGGCTGGTGGCAGATGTGGCCGCCGCCGGAGGCGACTGCCTGCCGCTTGACCCGCCCGAACTGGTGGCGGGGGTGCGCTCCCATCTCGCAGCTTTAGTAGCCAGCTTGGGGAAAGGGGAAGCGCTACGATGACCAGTCAAGACCAAGTGGAACGGCTGCTCTCGTTGGTGCCGTATCTGCAACAGCACCCCGGAGTGGCGTTGGACAAAGCGGCGCGGGTGTTCGACGTCACACCGGAACAGATTATGAAAGACCTCCGGGTCGTCTTGTACACCGGGCTGCCCGGCGGCTTGCCTGGCGACCTCATCGAAGTGGACCTAGAGGTGGTCGAGAGCGACGGGGAGATTTATTTAAGCAACTCCGAGTTTCTGCCCCGCCCACTGCGCTTCAGCGGCGAGGAGGCGTTGGCGCTCATCATCGCATTAGAGGCCATCATTGACGTATACGCCGGGGAGGCCGCCGATGCCGCAGCGAGTGCGCTGTCGAAACTCGTGGAAGCGGTGGGAGCGGCACAGTTGGGGCAGGTTTGGGTGGACGTGGCTAGCGGCGATGATACGGTACGCGCCGCGCTCACGGCGGCAATCGCAGCCAACCGTCGGGTGCAGTTTCACTACTTGGGGGTCAGCACCGGGGAGGAAACCGCGCCCATCGTAGACCCGGTGCGTATCGACATTCGAGATGGGGTGGCGTATCTCATCGGGTTCACGCCTGCGCGTGCCGCATGGCGCACCTACCGGTTGGAACGTATCACAGCCGTAGTCGATACGGGTATCGCTGCCGCCGCACCCCCCGATGCGCCGCCGCGTAAAGCCAGTTGGTTTGAGGCGCTGGATGCCGATTTCACCGTCACTTTAGATTTGAGTGCTGCCGCCGAGTGGGTGAGCGAGTATCTGCCGGTGCGGGATAAGAAAACCATCCCGAAAGGTTTACGGGTGAGTCTGCCGGTTGCCAGCCCCCAATGGCTCACCCGGCTGCTGCTCTCGCTCGGGCCTTACGTATTAGCGGTCAACCCTCCGGAGGCTGCCGCTGATGCCGTAGCTAAAGCCGGTATCGCGTTACGAGAGTTGGACGCTTTCACGCGCGCAAACGACTAGGCTAGTGCGGTGAGTACGCCAACTGCGACTTTAGTCGTCAACCCGGTCAGCGGGCACGGCAAAGCCGGGAAACTGCTGCCTCGGGTGACGTTCGAGTTGGTGCGCGGACTGCCCGAATACACCGTGCAGGTGCGCGAAACTGCGAACTACTCCGAAGCGAACTACTACGCGCGTGAGGCGGTGGCTACGGCAGCCGCCAATACGTCCGCCAACCCCGACATGCTGTTAGTGATGGGGGGCGATGGCATGGCGGCGGTCGGCCTCAACGCCTGCGCTGGCACCGACGTGCGACTAGGAGTGATACCGGCAGGCACCGCTAACGATTTCTGCCGTGGCATGGGGGTGCCGTTCACCACGGTGGCCGCGGTCAAGGCGATGTTGGCTGGGTTTGAGCGCTTGGTTGACCTAACCGAAGTGGAGGGGCGTTTAGTGGGGGGAGCCACTCGCCGCTACGTGGGTTCGGTGGTCTCCACCGGATACGACGCGAAAGTGAACTACCGCACCAATCACCGTGCTGTATCGCTGGGTTCTTTTTCGTATACGTTCGACGCTTTAGCGGAGTTGGCGAAGTTTAAGCCGCTCAACTACCGCGTGGTTATCGACGGGCAGGCGCTGGAACTGCCCGCGATGTTGATTGCGGTGGGCAACGCTGGGGTGTTTGGCGGCGATATGCACATCTGCCCGGTGGCCGACCCGACAGACGGCTGGTTGGATGTCACCCTAGTCGCGCCGGTGTCGCGGGTCACGCTGCTACAGATGCTGCCCCGGATGTTCTCGGGCGCGTTCGTTAAACACCCGTCGGTGCGGTTGTTGCGCTGCCACGAAATCACTATTGATGGCGATGACATGTTCGCTATGGGCGATGGCGAAGAACTGGGGGAGGTGCCGCTCACCGCGCGCTGCCGCCGGGGGGCGCTGTATCTGCTGGGTTCTGCGAAACCTAACCCGCTCGCGCTGCCGCCCGGTATCAGTGTGAAAACTATTGAGGACGTATGACACATAAGAAACCACCGAAATCCGATACGCCAGCAGCAGCTGATACGTCAGCAGTATCCGATACGCCAGCAGTAGTTGATACGCCAACGGCACCGGCCGCCCCCATCCCGCAGAGCGAACGGTTTTTGCGCTTCTCAGCGACGTATTCGTTCGCCCTTGACCCTTTTCAGGTGCAGGCTTGCGCCCATATTGACGCGGGGAAAGGCGTATTGGTGGCCGCGCCCACCGGCTCCGGCAAGACGGTGGTGGGGGAGTACGCAATCTGGCTGGCGCTGGAATCCGGGCTGCGCTGCTGTTACACCACCCCCATCAAGGCGCTCTCCAACCAGAAGTATCACGACCTAGTGGCTCGCCACGGCGAGGCGCAGGTGGGGTTGCTCACCGGCGACCAGGTGATAAACGGTGATGCTCCGGTGCTGGTGATGACCACCGAAGTGCTGCGCAACATGATTTACACCGGCTCATCCACGCTGCAAGGTTTGGGGTATGTGGTGATGGACGAGGTGCATTATCTCGCTGACCGCTTCCGGGGCGCGGTGTGGGAGGAAGTGATTCTGGGGCTGGCTGACTCGGTACAGTTGGTGGCGCTGTCGGCCACCGTCTCCAACGCCGAGGAGTTCGGAGCTTGGTTGCACCAAACTCGCGCTAGCGGAGTGGAGGTGGTGATCTCCGAGACCCGCCCGGTGCCGCTGTATCAACACATGATGGTCGGTCACGAACTGCACCCCCTGTTGGCGAAGAACGGCAACGCCATCAACCCGAAACTGATGGGCATCGCGGTGGAACAGAGCGGACGGCAGCGCAGCCACGGCCCGCGCCGCCCGCACGGCAGCGCTCGCCGCGATTTGGTGCCCCGCCGCTCTGCTGTGGTCATCAAACTGCAACAACAACGCCTTTTGCCCGCCATCTTCTTCATCTTTTCGCGCGCTGGTTGCGACGGCGCGGTGCGGCACCTGCTGGGCGACGACGTTAGGCTTACCACCGCAGCGGAACGGGATGAACTGTTGCGTATTGCGCAGCGGCACGGGGCGAGCCTGAGTTACGCCGATAGGCAGGCTATCGGGTGGGAGACGTTCACCCAAGCGTTCGCGCGCGGCATCTCTGCCCATCACGCCGGGCTGCTGCCGCTGGTCAAAAACTGTGTGGAGGAGGGGTTTGTACGAGGGTTGCTGAAAGTGGTGTTCGCCACCGAGACGTTGGCGCTGGGCATCAACATGCCCGCTAAATCGGTGGTGTTAGAGAAGTTGATTAAGTTCAACGGCGAAGTCACTGCCGAAATCACCCCCGCAGAGTACACCCAACTCACCGGGCGCGCCGGGCGGCGCGGCATTGACGTGGAGGGGCACGCGGTGGTGTTGTGGAGTACGACGCTGAACCCCAAGATGGTAGCGGGGTTGGCGGGGAAGCGTACCTATCCGCTGCTCTCGTCGTTCGCCCCCACGTATAACATGGCGGTGAATCTGGTGGGCAGCATCGGTCGAGAACGCGCCGCTGCGCTGTTGGCGCGCTCATTCGCTCAGTTCCAAAGCGACCGCCACACCCTAGGGCGCCGCCGCGCAATCGCGGATGAGTTCCAGCGGGTGTGCCAACTGCTAGACCACTACGGCTATCTGGACGGCGATCAGGTGAGTGCGCCCGGGAAAATGTTGGCGCGTATCTACAGCGAACTTGACCTAGTGGTGGCAGAAGCGGTTCGTACTAGCGTTTTTGAGAGTTTGGACGTGCCGCAGTTGGCGGCGGTGCTATCCACTCTGGTCTACGAGGGGCGGATGGAGTTACGCGACCCCGCTCCGATGCCGGATACCGCCACCCGTAGTGCGACGCGCGCCCTTAACGTAATTCGCCGCGAAATCGTGGACAACGGGAAACGTTTCGGTATTGATGCCCCCCGTACTTTGGATACTGGGTTCGCTTTCGCCGCCCGCGATTGGGCAGCTGGCGAGTCGCTGGCGGTGGTGCTGGACAACACCCGGCTAGCCGCCGGTGATTTCGTGCGTTGGATACGCCAAATCATCGACCTGGCTTCCCAAATCGCCCAAGCCCCCGGTGTGGGGGCGCTGCGCGACCAAGCCCGTGCCGTAATAACCGCCCTGCGCCGCGACATAATCGTCATGGAAGACGGACTCGACTAACGCCCATCTTTCCATACCACATTTTTTTGTTGTATGGGGGTTATCCACAGGGGAAAACTCATTTTGGGAAGTTATCCACATTCCTAGAAAAACAGGGTTTTCTGTCTTTCGGATTTTATAGACTCACAGTTC
>JAITED010000098.1 GCA_031282235.1 Propionibacteriaceae bacterium
TCAGATACGGCGTTGACGGCGGTCGCCTGCCCGATGAGACGCTCCCCAATGCGCTCCTCCATGTGCAGCAACTTCTCAGATTCGCCCTCCAACATCTTGCCCACCGGAATGCCCGTCCACGCGCTCACCACCTCGGCAATATCTTCCGCGGTGACCTCCTCGGAGACCATAGCTCCGGCAGTTTTTTCTGCCACGGAGGCGGCTTCCAGTTCGGTCTCTAGCGCCGGAATCTGGCCGTATATAATCTCGGAAGCCTTAGCGAAATCACCATCGCGTTGCAGCCGTTCCGCTTCGGTACGTAATTTATCCAGTTCAATTTTTAAGTCACCGACGCGGTTCAGCGCGCTCTTTTCGGCTTGCCACTTGGCTTCTAGGGCGCGCAACTGCTCTTGGGTGTTGGCCAACTCGGCGTTCAGGTGCGCCAACCGCGCCCGGGAGGCTTCGTCGTCCTCTTTCTCCAACGCAAACTGCTCCATAGTGAGACGATCCACGCTGCGCCGGAGCGTATCGATGGATTCCGGGGAGGAATCAATCTCCATACGCAACCGGGACGCCGCTTCGTCGATTAAATCTATGGCCTTGTCGGGGAGTTGTCGGGACGTGATGTAGCGGTGCGATAGCCCGGCTGCCGCCACTAACGCTTGGTCGGTGATACGCACCTTGTGGTGCGCTTCGTAGCGTTCCCGCAACCCACGCAGGATGGCCACCGTATCGGTTACGCTCGGCTCATCCACGTATACCTGCTGGAAGCGCCGTTCCAGTGCTGGGTCTTTCTCAATACGCTCCCGATACTCATCCAGCGTGGTAGCCCCAATCATGCGCAGTTCGCCGCGCGCCAGCATCGGCTTCAGCATGTTGGAAGCGTCCATCGCGCCCTCGGACGCGCCCGCACCGACCACAGTGTGCAGTTCGTCAATGAACGTGATGACCCGCCCCTCGGCCTCTTTAACCTCTGTGAGTACGGCTTTTAGCCGCTCCTCGAACTCGCCGCGATACTTCGCCCCGGCTACCATCGCCGCCAAATCCAAGCTCACCACCCGGCGGCCTTTCAGAGACTCGGGGACGTCACCAGCCACCACGCGCTGCGCCAGCCCCTCCACCACGGCGGTTTTACCCACGCCGGGTTCACCGATTAACACCGGGTTGTTTTTGGTACGGCGGCTCAAAACTTGGATGACACGGCGTATCTCGGAATCCCGACCAATCACCGGGTCTAGTTTGCCGTCCCGGGCGCGCCCGGTGAGGTCGATGGAGTATTTATCCAACGCGCTCTCGCCACCCTCGGCTTCCGGACTGGTCACCCGGCGCTCCCCCCTTGCGGCGTTGAACGCAGCCGCCAGAGCATCTGCCGTAGCCCCAGCCTTGATGAGCGCCGGTTGAATGTCGGACGGGATGGTCGCCAACGCCAGCAACAGGTGTTCGGTGGCCACATAATCATCGCCCAAACTCGCAGCGCGCACCTCCGCTTCCGCGAGCACCCGCGCCAACGCGCCCGACAACCCCGGTTGGCTCACCGATGCGCCGGTAGTGCTGGGCTGTTTCTTGATGGCGGCAGCAGCGGCGGCATCAATCTCAGCCGGGTCAACCCCTACAGCGCTGAGCAGTGTGCCCACCGTATTCTCCGGGTTGAGCAGCAATGCATGTGCCAGATGTGATGGTTCGGCGTTCGGGTTGCCCGCCGTCAGCGCCAACCGTAACGCCGTAGTCACAGCGTCGCGGCTCAAGGTGGTCAGTTTTTCGACATCCATTTCGTACCCCTTTTCAGTTGTCCCCAAGGTTTAAGCTTCACACAACCACTAAACAAGTTGAGTCTACCACGCTCAACCTCAGAAATACGCGCTATATTCCCGCCACTCACACCCAGTACAGCCCCGGTGCCAACAACTAGTGGGACAACCTGAGAGAACTCATAGCGCAGCTAAGAGAACTCATATGTGGCGGTACTACCGCGACAACTCTGGGCAGTGGTAGCGTTGTAGGCGGTTAATGTAAACGTTTACACGGTGTGGTGTGACGTGGCAAACAGGTGGCAGAAGCAGCAGAATAACGACGCAACAGTAGACGAGTGGAGGTGTCAATGGCGACCATCTCAGACGTGGCAGCACGCGCTGGCGTGTCCATCGCCACTGTCTCCCGAGTGCTTAGCGGCCAGCCGTGCACTACGCCCGCCACCCGTGACAAGGTGTTACGTTCGGTAGCTGAGTTGAATTACCACCTAAACCGTTCTGCGAGCAACTTACGCCGCAACCAGACCGGGGTCATCCTGATCCTCACCCCCAACATGACCAACCCGTATTACGCCTCCATTCTGACTGGGATTGGCGATACGGCGACAGCGTTGGGATCGGCGGCGTTCATCTGCAACACCCGCGACGACCCGAACCGGAGCACCGCGGCGCTGGAGCGTTTGCGGCAACACCAAGCAGACGGAGCTATCCTGCTCTCCATCGACGCTGACGCCACCTGGCTAGCCGATTACGCCAGCGACTTCCCGCTGGTGCAGTGCTCCGAGTTCCAACCCGACTCCACCATCACCCACGTCGCCATCGACAACAAAGCGGCTAGTCACGACGTAATGGCTCATCTGTTGGAGCTAGGCCACACCCGTATCGCCCACTTGTCGGCAGACAACACTTACCCATCCACCCGCGACCGGCTCGCCGGTTATCAAGAGGCACTGGCGCAAGCGAACATCGACCCCTGCCCCGAATATGTGGTACGCGGCTCCGCCGACTACTCGTTCGCTTCCGGTAAAGACGCTACTCATACGCTATTAGCGCTGCCCAAACCGCCCACCGCCATCTTCTGCATCTCAGATACCTTAGCGATGGGCGCGGTGGTGGCCGCGCGAGAAGCGGGGTTTAACATCCCCGCAGACATATCCATCACCGGCTTCGACGACGTAGCCGTAAACGAGATGATTCAACCCCAACTCACCACTCTGGCGCAGCCCTGCTACGAGTTGGGCGTCACCTCGGCACGCGCCCTATTCGCCCTAATAAACCACGAAACCACCCCGCTGGCGCACGTATTGGACCATCACCTAGTGGTCAGACAATCCAGCGCTAAAGCCCCAGCCGGAGCGAGCGAGCACTCCGGTGGTGCGAGATAAAACACCTGCTGGCTCATCGTTGAACCAGCAGCGAAACCCGAAAGAAGGAGAAAATATGAGGAAACCAAGAGTGCTAGTAGCTGCGGCACTAGCGTTCGCACTGGCGTTCACCGGTTGTACATCGGATCCCGAAAAGCCGGATCCCTCGAAGTCTGCCACCCAAACTCAGGGCGCTTCGTACAAGCTCGGTATTCTGGCTCCGGCTACGACTCACGGTTGGGTCGCTGGCGTAGCTTTCTACGCTGAGCAGCGCGCCAAGGAGCTCAGTAGCGAGCTTGAATATCGCGTCGCAACGGCGAACAACGCCGAGGAGATGACCGCCCAACTCGATGACCTGCTCACTTGGGGAGCTAACGCTATCGTGGCGTTCCCGCAGTGGGAAGGCATGGAGATGCCGATTCAACAGGCCATTGACAAGGGAGTTGTCGTTGTGAACTTTGATATTGAAATCAAAGCGAACGGGGTTTACCGGGTGTCCGGCGACAACAAGGACATGGGCGTGCAGGGCGCACACTACATCTTCGATGCGGTAGGCGCTGGCGCCACCATCGTCCAGCTCAACGTGCCGAGTGCCGGTTCGGTCTCCGAACTGCGGCAGGCTGGGTTTGAGGAGACGTATGCCACCCTTGACCCAACGGTCAACATCAAGACATACGCCACCAAGTTCACCCGTGAGGACGGCCTCAAGGATATGACCGACATTCTGACGGCCAACCCGCACATTGATGCTGTTTACTCGATGGACGACGAAACCAGCATCGGTGTGCTGCAGGCCCTTAAAGAGGCCGGTCGCACCGATGTCAAGGTGGTCACCGGTGGTGGCGGCTGCCAGGAGTACTTCAACATGATGAAAGAGGATGACAGCATCCTGATTCAGTCAGCGCTCTACTCCCCGATGATGGTTATGGATGCCGTTGACATGGCGCTGGCCGTGCTCAAGGGC
>JAITED010000100.1 GCA_031282235.1 Propionibacteriaceae bacterium
CTCGTAGCATGATGAGTGTGGCTGTGCGCGAACTGCGCAACAACACCGCCGCAGTGATGGCTAAAGTACGCGGCGGGGAGACGGTGTATCTCACATCGCACGGCGAACGGATTGCAAAAATCGTCCCGGTAGACCCGTACTTAAAACCCTACTTAACCCCAGCAGAAGCCATGGCCTTTCCGAAAGCCGATTTTGGGCTTTTCGCTGTCATCACCCAAGATGGTGATTTTGATGCGCTGAGAGGTTTAGGTGGCCCCGAAGTGATTCACGTATGAGGGCGCAAAGGGTGGCCGTATGAAAGAGCGCTGGTTATACGTCGGCTAGTTGGTAGCCTAGGCCGCGCACGGTTAGCAGGCGCTCGGGGGAGGCGGGGTCGCGTTCGATTTTGGAGCGCAGTCGGCGGACGTGGACGTCTAAAGTTTTGGTGTCGCCTACGTAGTTGGTGCCCCAGAGGCGGTCTACCAGTTGCGAGCGGGTCAGCACTCGACCGGCGTTGCGCAGCAGGAGTTCTAGCAACTCGAACTCGCGTAAAGGCAGCTTCACTTCTACGTTGTCTACACTGACGCGGTGGCGCTCGATGTCCATCTCGATACCGGAGGCGCGCAGCATCGCGCTGTCGTCGTACTGCGCGTCGGAACCAGCGGCGGCTTTACGGGTGCGCCCCCGGCGTACCACTGAGCGCACCCGCGCCAGCAGTTCGGGGGTGGAGAACGGTTTGGTCACGTAGTCGTCCGCGCCTAACTCCAAGCCGAGTACCACGTCGGCTTCGGAGTTTTTTGCGGTCAACATGATGATGGGCACCTCAGACACCAGCCGCACTCGGCGGGCAATCTCGGCTCCATCCACACCGGGCAGCATCAAATCCAGCAGAATCACTTCCGGATGTTTGAGGTCAAACTCGTCCAGCGCACTCACCCCGTCAGCGACAGCGCGCACCTCATGTCCCTCGCGGCGCAACAGGTAACTGAGCGTCTCCCTGAGAGTGTCGTCGTCCTCTACCAACAGCACGTCCGCCATCGTATATCCCCTTATTCTTGCGTATTTTGCCTAGTTAAATGGGCATCGGTCGGTTTAACTACGCCGTTACTCCACGGCAGCACTACGGTAAACAGTGAACCGACACCCGGCTGGGAGCGCACCCCGACAGTACCGCCGTGCGCCAACACCACATTTTTGACAATCGCTAACCCCAACCCAGTGCCGCCGGTACGCCGCGAGCGGGCGCGGTCAGAACGATAGAAACGCTCAAAAATACGCCCTTGGTCTGCCAGTTCTATCCCAATGCCTTGGTCAGCCACACTGATAGTGGCTTTCCCGCGCTCAGAATCCGTAGTCACCGCCACCTCCACCACGGAACCGGCGGGCGAATAGCTGATGGCGTTGTCAATCAGGTTATCCAAAACTGTAATCAACGCCCCAGCGTCACCGAACACCTCTGCCTCGCCCACCGCAGGCACCGCCACCTGCAAAGTGATACCCTCGGAGGTCGCCCGGGTGGCCTCATGATCCCAAGCGGCGGTCACCACATCAGCCAAATCGACAGTGGCGAAGCGCTCCGTACTCCGATCCTGCGCTACCGCCAACGCCAAGATGTCCTCAATCAGCCGCGCCATCCGCTCGGCCTCCACCTTTAACCGCTCCGAGAAGTGCGCCACCGCTTCCGGATCGTCTTTGGCTACGTCTAACGCCTCCGCAATCACCTGCACCCCGGAGACGGGTGTACGCAGTTCATGGCCGATGTTGGACACCAAATCGTGGCGCACCTGCTCCGCGCGTACCGCCACCGTGAGGTCAGTGATGGTCAACAGCACACAACGCCCCGCCAACTTGGTGGCCGAAACCTCTGCCTGCTCAATCGGCCCCAAATCCGCAAACCGCTCATGGTGCACCAGCGCCTGCCCCTCCAACCAAGCCGAACGCGCCAATTCGGCCAGTTTCGGATGCGTCAACACCCCGCCGGTCACTATCGGCAACGCGGACGCATCTGGGGATTGGTACACAACCTCCAGCGTGGGGGTCACTACCACCGAGTGCCCACCAAAAGCACGAATAGCCTCCAGCGCCCGCTTCGGCACCGGAGAACGCTGTGATTCAGCCATCTCCTTGAGTCTACGCGACAAACTTACGGCCATCATCCGAAACGACCTGCGATGTAATCTTGGGTGGCGGGCTGCACCGGGTCGTGGAACATCTGCTGCGCGGTGCCGTACTCAATCAGATGCCCGCCGTCCCCGGCTCCAATCGTTGCCATGAACGCCACCCGGTCGGCCACCCGCGCTGCCTGCGACAGGTTGTGAGTGACAATCACTACCGTATGTTCAATACGTAACGTATCCAGCAACTCCTCAATGGCTTGGGTGGATGCTGGGTCTAACGCGGAACACGGCTCGTCCATCAGGATTACGTCAGGTTTGGATGCCAACGCCCGCGCGATACACAACCGCTGTTGCTGCCCACCCGATAAGCTAGTCCCGGCACTCTTGAGGCGGTCTTTCACCTCGTCCCACAGGTTTGCGGAACGCAGCGCCTGCTCGGCTTTCGTCTCGGCCTCCGACCTAGAGAGACGCTCCCCCCGCAACCGGAACCCTGCTAATACGTTCTCCGCAATCGACATAGTGGGGAACGGGTTGGGGCGCTGAAACACCATACCCACCCGGGCGCGTACCGCCACCGGGTCGGCGTCCGGAGCGTATAAATCGGCGGTGTCCAGCCGTACCGAGCCAACGACGCTAGCGCCGGGAACAATCTCGTGCATCCGGTTGATGCAGCGCAACAAGGTGGATTTCCCGCAGCCGCTCGGCCCAATCAGCGCCGTCACCGCCCGCTCCGGAATCACCATGTTTACGCCCGCCACAGCGTGCAGTTCGCCGTAATACGCATTCAGCTTCTCTATCGCAATGGTCATCTGTTAGCTCACCTCAATCCGTCCTATTGTTTTCTGCCGCGTACTATCAGCCGCGCTAGGGTGTGCAGCAGCACTACACCCAACAGCAGCACCAACGCCGCACTCCAAGCGCGCGCATCGTAGGCGGCCGCGTCCACGCCCTTGTTCTGCCACTGCGAATACACATACACCGGCAGCGACACCATTCGACCCGAAGTCAAGTCATAGTTCATCGAATCTGTGAACCCGGCCACCAGCAACAGCGGCGCGGTTTCACCGACGATACGCGAAACGCCCAGCAGCAGTGTGGACACCAACCCCGGCAACGCCGTCGGCAGCACCACTTTCAGAATTACGCGCCACTTCGGCACCCCCAGCGCCAACGCCGCCTCATGCAGTTCGGCGGGCACTCGGGCCAGCACTTCCTCCCCGGAGCGCTCCACCACGGGCACCATGATGATGACTAGCGCAAACGCTCCCGCTAACCCGCTGCGATATCCGGGGCCGACGGTGAGCGCAATCACCGCGTATACGAATAATCCGGCGACGATGGAGGGTATGCCCGCCATCACGTCGATGACTGTGCGCACCGTGCGCGCCAGCGTTTTGATGGCGGGGGTGGTCGCGTTGTCCGCGTACTCCACCAACCACAGCGCGCTCCCAATGGCAATCGGCACCGCAACGAGCGTGGCGGCGCAGGTGATGAGCAGCGTACCCATGATGGCGTGCAGCGCCCCGCCACCAGCGTCGGTAATGCCGCGCATCGACTGGGTGAAGAACGCCACATCTATACGCCCCAACCCTTTAGAAACCGTTGTCCAGACCACCGAGAGCAGCGGAATCACCGCTAGCACCCCGCACGCGATAACCGCCAACGTGAACCCGCGGTCTGCAACCCTGCGCCGAGTGTTGATACGTATGGTCGTTGCCGTGGTTTTGGTGGGGAGTGGGGTGGAGGTTTTCATCTGGCATCAACTCCACTGCGGCGCACGATTGTCCGAGCTAGCAGGCTTACGGCGAACGTAACTACGAACAGCAGCAACCCCAACCAAATCAGGGCGTTTACGCCTAGGCCGTGTGCTTCTGGATAGTTTTGGGCGATGTACGTAGCAACCGTGCC
>JAITED010000138.1 GCA_031282235.1 Propionibacteriaceae bacterium
GGCACGTAGGCTAAGAAGATGCCCACCGCGCCCCATTTGAGCGCCCAACGTTCGGCGCGCGCGTAGTTGCGGGCGGCACGCTCTGACTGCCCCGCCCACACTTCAATCATGCCGCGCCCCCACAGTTTGCCAGCCCACCAGTACACCCAGTCGAACTTGTTGGCCATGATGACCCCAGCCAACATCGGCAGTATCCAAAGCACCGTCGAGAAATCCCCCACCTGCACCATCGCGCCGAGACCGGCAGCCGAAGTACGCGAGCCCATCACCGCCAACATCACCGGCACGCTACGCCCCAGCAGCCAACCCCGCAACGGCAACATCACTAGCCCAAACACCGCTACTACGCCAATCCACGCCATACACGCGATGTCCTGTTTGCCCGGCTTGTGCCGCCACGGCATCGCCGGGTCGTCCCACCACTCTTTCTCGGGGGCTTCCGGGGGAACAGCCGCGGATTCAATGTGAGAGTCGTCGTAAGATTCCGCTTCTGGCAGTGCTTCGCTCACCCGCGAAAGCCTACGCTATTTTGGGAGCGGGTAAGATACTCGCCGTCAGGTTGCACCAGATTGCGCTTCGGGGTTGACTTGATGCCGTGAGTGTGAACGCCAATGAAATACGGCCGATTGCAGCTAACGCTTGTTGTACGCCACCTAGCGTATTTGACATCTTCACCGTGGGGATTGGCCCGTCGTCCTCCCACACCATCGGCCCGATGCGCGCCGCAAAAGCGCTAGTGGATGAGGTGGCGGCCGCGGGACGGCTGTCTGAAGTGGTAGCGATTCGGGTGGAGTTGTGCGGGGCACTTGGTGCCACCGGGCGGGGACACGGCACCGACCGGGCGGTGTTGGCGGGGTTGAACGGCGCTGAGCCGCAATGCATCGCGCCGACGGCTATCTCCGAGCTAGCGGCTCAGGTGGCCGACAGCGAGCAGCTCACGCTGGTCAGCGGCAACTTCACGCAGCGTATTGACTTCCCGCCCACAGCTATCTCGTTCCAGCCCGCCAAACAGTTGCCGTATCACCCCAACGCTATGGTGTGCGATGTTACGTACTCCGATGGCACGCTCACGCGCCGTATCTACTACTCCATCGGGGGCGGGTTCATCGTGATGGACGACGGCACTGGGCCGGGCGTAGCTACTGTCGCTTTGCAGCCCACCCTCCCCCATCCGTTCTGCACTGGCGCTGACCTGCTCTCCTGTTGTTTATCGCAAGATAAATCGGTGTGGCAAGTGGTGTTGGACAACGAGGTGGCTAGGGGGCGCGACGCGACACAGGTTTATCACAAATTAGACGACCTGTGGGAGGTGATGAGCGAATCCATCCGGTTGGGTTGCGACGCCAAAGGGGATTTGCCGGGAGGGTTACGTATTCCGCGACGCGCACACGCGATGGTGAGCGACCTGATTGCGCGGGGCAGTAACGCCGATTCGCTCTCCGGGCTCGATTGGGTGAGCCTATGGGCTATCGCGGTGGGCGAGCAGAACGCCTCCGGTGGCCGTATCGTCACCGCACCCACCAATGGAGCCGCTGGTATCGTGCCCGCCGTGCTGCGATACGCCCTCACTTTGGAGCAATCCGATGAGACTACGGTGTCGCGGTTCCTGCTCACCGCTGGAGCTATCGGCGCGGTGTTCCAAACCTCCGCTTCCATCTCCGGTGCCGAAGTGGGTTGTCAAGGCGAAATTGGGGTCGCGTCATCCATGGCGGCAGCCGGGTTGTGTGCCGCGATGGACGGCACAGTGCAGCAGGTGTTGAACGCCGCCGAAATCGGGTTGGAACACCATCTCGGACTTACCTGCGACCCTGTGGGCGGTTTGGTGCAGGTGCCCTGCATCGAACGCAACGCCATGGGCGCAGTGACCGCCATCACCGCCGCCCGACTAGCGCTAACCCGCGCCACCCAGTTCGTCACCCTAGACCAAGTTATCGTCACGATGATGGCCACCGGTGCCGACATGAAACGCAAATACAAAGAGACCAGCCAAGGCGGCCTAGCCCTATCCCTAGCCGCCTGCTGAGCCCCTCACAGCACAATTTCGGCGTTGGTGTGACCGCGCAGCAGTTCGGCGGCGTCGGCGATGGAACCGGAGAGGCTGGGGTACACCGCTGGGGTTTCAGCTAACTGCTCCACGGTGAGACGGTTTTTCACCGCGAGGGAGACGGCGTATATCAGTTCGGTGGCAGACATGGACACCACTACCCCACCGACGATGATGTGGGTGTCGGGGCGGCAGAACAGTTTGATGAAACCGCCGCTGAAATCTTTCATCTTGGTGCGGGCGTTGGTGGCCAGCGGCACCAGCACCGAGCGCGCGCCGATGGCACCCGTCTCCAAATCTGCGACTCCGATTCCCACACTCGCCACCTCCGGGGTGGTGTAGATGCCGGAGGCCACCGAACGGTTGCGCAGCGGCGCGACGGTGTGACCTAGCGCATGTCGGGTGGCGATACGCCCCTGCACTGCGGCTGCGGAAGCCAACTTCATACCGTCGGCGCAGTCGCCAGCCGCGTACACCCCCAACGCGGTGGTACGTGATACGCCATCAATTTTGATGTGCCCACTGGCTGTGGTCTCCACTCCGACGGTCTCCAAACCTAAATCCTCGGTGTTGGGCACCGCCCCGACTGCAACCAGACAGTGCGAGCCGCGCACGCTACGTCCATCTTTCAGCGTCACCAATACGCCCGTATCGGTGCGGGTGACGGCCTCTGCGTGCGCGTTATCCAGCACCTGAATGCCCTGGCGCTGGAATACGTCGTGGATAACGCGGGCGGCATCCGGGTCTTGACCGGGCAGAATCTCGTCTCGCGCCGAAATCAGCGTCACTTCGGAACCGAAGGAGCGAAAAGCGCTGGAGAACTCGGCGCCGGTGACACCGGAACCCACAATCACTAGGTGTTCTGGTAGTTCTTGCAGTTGATAAATCTGCGCCCAACTTAAAATACGTTCCCCATCGGGTTTGGCGGTATCCAACACCCTAGGCCGTCCCCCGGTGGCGATGAGCACCATATCGGCAGCAAACGCCTGCTCGCCCGTAGCGGTCTCAACCACCACGCGCCCCGGGCCGTCCAAATACCCCCGTCCGCTCACCAGCCGCACTCCGGCGGCCTGCACCGCCGCAGTGGTGTCGCGGGACTGCGCCAAAGCCAAATCGCGCACCCCGGTAGTCACGGCTTGGAAGTCGATAGCCATGCGGCTGGTGTCCGTATCTTCGGATAACCGCAGCCCCAACGGCATCGCCTCAGCGAACCGCCCGATGGTCTGCCCCGCAGATACCAGCGCCTTAGAGGGCACCACGTCCGTCAAAACCGCAGAACCGCCCACCCCGTTGCGTTCAATCAGAGTGACCTCGGCACCTAACCGCCTAGCGGACAACGCCGCCGCAATTCCACCCGGCCCACCACCGATGATAACCACATTGTTCATACATCAATCTTCACGCACCACCACCATCCACCGGAAATTGAATACGGCGCGTCGCAAAATCCACCCCCCGCCGCAGCGCGCGTATTCACTCGCCGTGCGGGCAGCGCGCGGGGTTTAACCGCGGATACGGCTTATCTCGTATAACGCAATCGCGGCGGCTACGGAGGCGTTTAGGCTTTCGACGGCGGAGGTTATGGGGATACGCGCCAGATGGTCGCAGCGCTCGCGGGTGAGGCGCGCCAGCCCGTCTCCCTCGGAGCCGATTACCAGTAGTACCGGGTCGGCGGTGCCGGGCACGGTGGCGATGTCTAACTCGGCTTCACCGGCTAGCCCGATGACGGTGTATCCGGCTTTCTTCGCGCGTTCGATGTACTGGTTCAGGTTTCCGACTTTGGCCACCGGGGTACGCGCGGCGGCTCCGGCAGAAGCTTTCCAAGCCACCGCCGTCAGCGATGCGGAACGGCGGGTGGGGATGACGACACCGTGCGCCCCAAACGCGGCGGCGGAACGTATGATGGCCCCCAAGTTGTGCGGGTCGGTGATGCCATCTAGCGCCACCAACAGCGCGGCGGTGTCCGTAGCGTCCGACAGCAGCGCATCGGCTAGCAGGTCGTCGGCGTCGGCGTATTTATACTCCGGCAGTTGCAGCGCCACCCCTTGATGCACCGCAGCGCCGGTCATGCGGTCGAGTTCGGCGCGGGTGACTTGCAGCAGCGGCAGCGAGTGTTCTGCGGCGTAAACAAAGATGTCGCGCAACCGCGCGTCGCGCTCAATGCCCTCTGCAACGTAGAGGCTACGCACCGGCAATCCGGCCTGCAGCGCCTCATACACCGGGTTGCGCCCCACCACCCAGTCGGCACCGGCGCCCTTGCCGTTGGCAGCGGCTTTCGGCCCGCCCGGACGGCGCGCTTGGGAGCGCTCCCGCAACAGCTTGTCGCGGTGCGCCTTGTGATACACCCGGTCCTCAGCTTTCGGGGTCGGCCCGCGCCCCTCCAACGATTTGCGAATCCGCCCCCCGGAACCGGCGGTGTTCTTCCCTTTTGTCATAAGTTACTCCAACTATTCATACGCCACTTCGACACCCTACTACGAGCATCCTTTATCCCCCACCTCTACCCCTACCCCTACTTCTGCTTTCGCTTCTACTTCTACCCATACTGCATAAACCGGTGGTGCTTCAGCTTGCGCTCCCTCTCTATCCCTACCCCTACTTTTACTCCCCCACTCGGGGGGGGGGGGGGGGGGGGGGTATACAATGCACCCCCCCGCGCACCCCCCCCACAAACCACAACCCCACCCCCCCCCGGGGGGGGACGCTCCAT
>JAITED010000156.1 GCA_031282235.1 Propionibacteriaceae bacterium
ATACCAAAATCGGCGGTAATCGCCTTGGCGTGGCCGATATGCAAGTAACCGTTGGGTTCCGGTGGGAATCGCGTCTGCACCCGAGAGCGGTAGCGCCCTGTCGCGTTATCTTCCCGCACCCGATCCGCGATAAAGTCACCCGCTCCCCCATCGCGTGCCTTGCCGGGGGTCGGGTCAACGCTCGTCGCGTCAGTAATCTGGGTGGTTTTCGCCTCGCCCGTCGTATTAGTCGTAGCTGCCACGCTGACATGTTACCGTAAACTCGCCCCAGACACCGTAGACTCTCTCTCCCCCCGCCCACTCCCCCATCCCCCACATCACACTAGTTGAAGATTCAACACTGGGTACGGTTGACCGGGTAGCACTACGCCGTGCGGCTACAATGGGAATACCGCAGGGCTACCACACGTTGAGATAGCACCCAGTTGAGGTAGCACCCTAAGGAGGCACCATGCAGGACCCGACGTTACTGTTTAGCTACGAGCACACCCTTGATATGTCGCTGCGCGCGCGCACTCTGGTGGTCACTTTGGGCGGCTACATCGATGCCGGGCGCGCGCAACGGGTGTTGGATAAGCATCTGCTGCATACGTTATCGCACCGGTTGGTGGGTCGTTTCGACGCTGATCAGGTGTTTGACTACGCCGGGCATCGCCCCCCTATCGTATTCGACAAAGACCATTTTGAGTCGTTCCACTCCCCCGAGATTACGCTGCGATTAGTGGAGGACGCCGCCGGACAGCCGTTTTTGCTGCTCAGCGGTCCCGAACCGAGCTTGCAGTGGGAGCGTTTCGCCGCCGCTATTGCTCGTATCATTGAACGCTTTGACGTAAAACAGACGGTTATCGCACAGGGGTTCCCGGCTCCCGCGCCGCACACCAAACCGATTCTGGTTACCATGTTCGGCACCGACCCCACCCAACTGCCCATCGGCTCGTCACTTGCGGCCACGTTTCAGATGAGCGCCTCGTTCACGTCGCTGCTCACGCTGCGCCTCGGTGAGATGGGGCACAGCGTCATCGGGTTGTCTGCTCATGTGCCACATTATCTCGCCGGGATGGAGTACCCGGCAGGAGGGTTGGCGCTGCTGCGCGGCATCGTGGAGAACACCGGCTTGAACCTGCCGGTGGGCGAACTGGGTACGCGCGCCGCTGCCACCGATGCCGAAATCAACCAAACCGTCTCTGGCTACGATGAACTACGCGACCTCATCGAACAGTTGGAGTCGCAGTACGAGACGATGCTCAGCGAGCGGGTGCTGCCGGTACGCCCCGAAGAAATCCCCAGCGCCGATGAACTAGGCGCAGAGTTTGAGCGCTTCTTACGCTCTCTGGATAGCGGCGACTCCCCCGATACGCTGTACACCGCGTCTGCTCACGAATTAAAGGGAGGGAGTGCGGGGTCGCGTTGGTGGGGTACGACCCCGCACTCGTCGGTGAGGTGTTACGTCAAAGGTAATCAACGCACTGTTGTGATAATTAGTACCGACTACTAACACACCGAACATTGACAGAAAAATGATAACAATGCGCGGCAGGCCGTATAGTGGCAGTCTCAAAATACGGACAGTTGCGCCGGAATGTGTGCAGATACTACGAATACGTTGTGGTCGTGAAGGGTGGCAGCCGGGAAATGAGGGGAAGCAGCGCTAGCTGGCGCGGCGTAACCGGCGTAGCGCCAACTCGTCCAAAGGCTGTGCCGCAGCGACCAGCGGAAGTTGGGCGATGCTGCCCTCGACGTCTCGTACAATGCTGCCCAAAGTGACAGCGAACACCCCTTGGCCACCTTTCAGAATGTCCAACACTTCGTCGTCACCCCGCGCCTCAAAGACGGACGTGCCATCGGAGAGCAGCGTGATGGCACTCAGGTCGTGCACTCCCCTAGTGCGCAGATAGTTCATCGCCACCCGAATCTGTTGCAGCGAGATACCCGTATCCAACAGCCTTTTTACTAGGCGTAACAGCACTAAGTCGCGGAATGAGTACAGGCGTTGGGAGCCGGAACCAGTGGCTGCATTCAGTTCGGGTAGCACCAGTCCGGTGCGCGCCCAATAGTCCAACTGCCGATACGATACGCCGGTGGCTGAGGCAGCAACCGGGCCGCGAAAACCCAAAGCCGGCATCGGTTCGGCGTCGAACAGCGGCTCCTGCTCGGCTCTGACCTCAACCATGGTGCTCTCCTTATGCCGGTCGTTTCGAGGGGTTTCGCGCGGTTCCATACGACCGGCATCCCCCAAAATCCCAAGGGTGTGATTAAACGTTAGACACCGCGGCGAGCTATACCAAACACAGACACCAATTAACCCCCCAAAGCCTCAAGTAATGCTTGATAGCTGGATGATTTCAAGTGGGGCAACTGGCCGCAACTGGCTTCAGTTGGCCGCACTCAGGCGCAAGTTAGCGGCGTAACACCAGATACATCAGCGCGCCGTGCGTCTGAATCACCAGTTGGGTGAGCTCTTGCAGCAGTTCAGCAGCAGAGGTGCCACGGCGGGCAGGGGTGAGTTGTTGTTCCACCATGCCAGCTTCGCGCTCCGCCGCCTGCTTGATGACCCGCAGGTGGCGGATGTCCATGCCGTAGCCCTGTAGTTTGCGATAACAGACGCAGATCATCAACGCCTCACGCCCATAGTGCAGCGTACCGCGGCGTGCCATCACCAACTGTTGCCGCTCCAACTCCAAAAATGAGGCTTCTGACAACCCGGAGGTCTGTATCAGTTCGCGTTTCGTGAGCCGGATGGCGCGATGCTGGGTCTCCTCCGCATCGTCGCGTGTTACCGGTTCTACAATCTCCGCTGGGCCGTCTGGGGTCTCCACTTGCGGTGGCTCCACTCCCCTATCCAGCATCTCTAGGCGTTCGCGTATCACTTTCAGCGGCATGTAGTAGTCGCGCTGCATCCGCAGGATATAGCGCAGTCGCTCCACGTCGGCGGGCGAGTAACGGCGGTAGCCAGACGGTGCCCGTTCCGGCGAAATCAACCCCTCCCCCTCCAAAAAACGGATTTTTGAGATGGTGGTTTCGGGGAAGTCAGCGCGCAGTAGCGACAGAATACTGCCGATGCTGCGCAGCTCAGCCGTTGGCATCAGGCAGCCTCACGCTCGGAGAAGAACACTAACATCCGGAACTTGCCAATCTGCACCTCGTCCCCGGGGCGCAGCGGCTGCGGGTTTTCTAGCAACACTTTCTCAACATACGTGCCGTTCATGGAGCCTTGGTCGGCTACGGTCACTTTGCCGTCTGAGTCGATCAGGAAGTTCGCATGATGCCTAGACACTGTGATGTCATCCAAGAAAATATCTGCATCGGGCATGCGCCCCACTACGGTAACGGGCTTGTCAAGCAGCACTCGTTCCCGGTCGGCTCCGCCCCCACCGCGCGTGATGATGAGCAGTGCTTTACCCTCGGGCAACGCAGCGATTGCGGAGGATTCATCGTCGCTCACGTCAACGTTGAGGATTTCTTCCTCGTATAACGGGATGACGTTGGTGGTGTCACCACTCCCACCCAGCAACGCACTGCCCAGTTTGGCTCCGCACCTTGAACAGAAGTTACTGCCGGGCGGGCTCAGCAAACCACAGTTACCACACTCAATCATGCGGCAATTCTATCCGGTGAACCCGCTTGCTACGGATAACCACCGTCCATTTCAGCTAATTGCCTGCTGGTAGAGCGCCAAAATCTGCGGCCCGATGCTATCCCACGAGTAGCGGGCGGCCACGGCTCTCCCCCGTTCCGTATCCGGCGGGCGCTGAAAAGTGTCGATTATCGCTGCCGCCAAAGCGGGCGCGTTCTCGGGTGGCACTAGCACAGCTACGGTGCCGGTGTCGTCGCTTAAAGTAGTGCGGAACTCCACCAAATCGCTAGCCACCACCGGGGTGTCGCAGGCCAACGCTTCGACTAGCACCAGCCCGAAGCTTTCCTGCCCGGTGTGTGGGGCCACCAGCATAGCGGCCTTACGCAACAGTTGGTCGCGGCGGGTGGCGTCTAGGGGCCCCAGATACTCCACGCCGGGGGCGATAATCGGGGTGCCGGGGCCTACTACCAGCAAACGGGCTGGTGGGAGGGCGTGTCGTACTA
>JAITED010000190.1 GCA_031282235.1 Propionibacteriaceae bacterium
GGGCGGCTGCAATCTAGGCCCAGCAGTTTATACGGGGCAGCGCTCGGTGGAAATAGGTTTTTGATAAGGAATAACGCCAAAAGCGCTGGGACGAGCGGCAGCAGATAATCGGCGATGAGGTAAAGCACATCCAACCAAGGTCGGTCGGGCACCACCGAAGTGTTGATAGAGGTGGTTTGTTGGCCGAGCGGCTGGTCAGGGCGGGTGAGTTTCTCTAAAAGACTCAACAGTGAGTAAATCGCGGAACGCCCCAGCGAGATGCCCAGAATCAGTAACGTCTCCCAGATGAGAATACGCTTCATACGCGCATCCACCCGGTATGCACTTTCACCCGCGCTATCGTCGGATTGCAGTGCCGCCAACTCATTCACGCTTGCATCCTAACAACTGAACCTAGGAACCCAAACCGCCTCGTCATTGGGTGATAATCATGCCCGATTTCGTCGCTGGCAGTCCTACCGTACAGAATAGAGACATGCATCTCGCCTCACTCAGTTTCGCCGCAGGCCCCGCTGGCTTGAAAGCCGAAGTGGAGAAGCTGTCCGAACTGTTGGGGGTAAAGTTCCGCGACGGTGGCGTACATCCCCGGTTTGGAACTCGTAACTTCATCCTGCCGTTGATTGGGAAACGCTACCTAGAAGTGGTCGAAGTGTTGGATCATCCGGTGGCTGAAAAGGCATTCTTCGGTAAAGCGGTACGAGCCCGGCAAGAGGCTGGCGGTGGCTGGCTCACTTGGGTGATTTCGGTGGACGACATCAGCGTATACGAGCAACGGCTCGGTCGGGCAGCGTCCCCCGGGCAGCGCCGCTTCCCCGATGAGCGCATGTTGGAGTGGCAGCAGATTGGTCTGATTGAGGGTATCGCCGCCGGGCGCGCACTGCCGTATTTCATTCAGTGGCAGAGCCCGGAAGAAGTGCTCCCCGGCGCACTGACTGGCGTCACCAGCGTCTCCAAACTGGAACTTGCGGGGTCGAAAGCCCACGTCGAGGAGTGGATTGGCGCCAAAATTGATGACACTTTCGATGGGGTGGAGTTCACGTTCCGCTCCCCCAACGGCCAACCCGGCTTAGATGCCGTGACTTTTGTCACCGCTGACCGGCGCGTAGTACGTATCTAAATCCGATACGTGGTTTAGCGCGGTGTTTGCAGGTTTGATATCCGCAAGTTCCGAACGTAATTACGTATCTCAATACGCCAAACACTTCGGCGCTAACCCCTACCCGCCAATACCCTCCAAGTTTTCGCGTCAAAATCCGGCTTGCTTAAGTTGCATGGGAGAATATCTTAAATGGAGATAGCTAGCCAGCGAGACATCGAAGTGATGTCAGCCCAGTTGGGACGCCCAGCGCGCGGCGCTATCGGCGTGGGCTGGCGCTGCCCCTGCGGCAATCCGGCGGCCACAGTCACTGCACCCCGGCTGCCGGACGGTTCTCCGTTCCCCACCACGTATTATCTCTGCTGCCCGAAAGCCGTATTCGCGGTCTCCCGATTGGAGTCCAGTGGCCTGATGGCTACGTATAACGCGCGACTAGCTGCCGAGCCAGAGTTGGCGGCGGCCTATGCGCGCGCGCACCAAGCGTATCTCGATGCCCGAGCCGCGCTCCCCGGCGGCGATGCCGTACCGGAGCTTGACGGCATAAGCGCTGGTGGGATGCCCAAGCGTGTGAAATGCTTGCATGCGCTGCTGGCTCATGCGCTCGCTGCTGGCCCAGGGGTGAACCCCATCGGGGATGAGGTGCGTGAACTGATAGGCGAGTTTTGGAATGAGCCGTGTCTGCCCAATCCGCCCTGTGCGCCAGCGAATCCCACACCCACCCCTACCGCCGACACCGCCGACACTGCAGACCCGCAACAATCCGCTGCACCCACCCCCCAACCGCTCCCAACGGACACTCCAATCCCCCCAAAGAAGTGAGGTGGCACCCCAGATGAGCACGACAGTGGCCGCTATCGACTGCGGCACCAACACCATCCGGCTACTCATCGCCACTCAGAGTGCAACTGGCGCCCTCACTGAGATGACCCGCGAGCAGCGCTTTGTCGGGTTGGGGCAGGGGGTGGACGCCACCGGAAACTTTTCGGACGAGGCGCTGCAACGCACTCTCGCCGCTTGTGAAGAATACGCCACAATCATCGAGCAATTCCCTGTTGACAAGGCGCGTTTCGTAGCCACTTCCGCTACTCGGGATGCTGCAAACCGCGAAGTGCTGCTTACTGGGGTAGCGCAACGCTTGGGTATAACTCCCGAGGTAATCTCTGGCGATGAGGAAGCGAGTTTGAGTTTTCGGGGCGTACTCTCGGGGCTAGTAGCGGCCCGGAACCCCATTTTGGTTATCGACTCCGGCGGAGGTTCCACCGAATTTATACGCGGCCTAACCGACGGCACCATCATTGAGAAAACCAGCTTAGACATCGGCTCGCGGCGTATTAAAGAGCGCTATCTGAACAGCGACCCTCCCACCGACCCGCAGATATACGCCGCCCGCAAGGCAATACGCGCCCTGCTGGCAGCGACAAACATAGATTGGGAGGAGGTGCGCACCGCCGTCGCCGTCGCCGGTACTGCAACCACTATGTCCGCGCTCATCCAGCGGCTCCCGACGTATCAACGCCACCTAGTGCACCTCTCCCGGTTGCACCGCGAGGACATCGCCGACTTAACCGAACATTTGCTCACTAGCACCGTTGCCGAAATCGCCGCGCTGGGCTCCGTATTACCAGAACGAGCCCCCGTGCTAGCCAGTGGCGCCCTGCTCCTCAACGAGATAGCGCAACGTATCGGCCCTGCCACTACAATAATCAGCGAAGCTGACATTTTGGACGGAATAGCGTTAGGGTTGTTACCGGCTTAATATCACTGCAAAACACTAGCCCTCATGGCCCAATAGGTAGAGGCAAGCGGCTTAAACCCGCTACGGTGCCGGTTCGAGTCCGGCTGGGGGCACAATGACGCAGGTTGAGAGTGATGGGTGCTCGCACACATCACCGAAACCAAGGAAATTGTTGAGTGGGTTATAACTCAGGAGCACAAACGATTGAGGTGAGAGGCGTGGAAACTCGTTTCCACGACCGAACCGATTGAAGTTTGTTGAGTGAGTTGTTCAAAGAGCGACTCAGGAACACCACATGATTCAGCCGACCCGGGGTTTAGTTCCGGTGCGCAGAGCGATTAGCGGGGTTGTTCTGTTACTACGTCGGGTTGTTTGGGGGCAGGTTCGGGGTTGTCGGCGGTGCCTACGGAGAGCCAGAGGCGCTCAAACCATACCTGAGGGTGTTCATCTTCGGGGAGAGTGCCGCTGCGCTGGATGGGGGTGCCAGCACCGAGCGGCTGGCCGTCAGGGCCTAATACGATGAAACCGATTTCGCCGGGCATCACCCAGCCAAGACGCTCCCGGGCTTGCACTTGGATGTATTCGGGGTTTTGCCAGCGGGCTAATTCGTCCTCTAAGGTGCTGATGGAGGCCTCTAGGCGTTGGATTTCGGCAGTGGCGTCGGCGACAGCGGCCTGTTGGTTTTTCCAGCGTAAGAAGTTGCTGCCGTACATGGCGACAAACATTACCGCCACCGCGATAATCACCCAGAAGAAACCCGCCAATCCTCGGGCACCGCGCCGCAATGGGTCGGCTATGGGTGAAGCTGCTTGCTCATCGAGGGGCGAACCATTCCCCAACAAGGTGTTTTTGGCGGCATCAGTGGCTATCGGACGGCCCGCCCTGATAGTCGGGCGCGCCAACGTGCGCGAGAGCGGCGAACCACGTCCGGGGCCCTCGTGCTGGGGAGCTTGCTTTTTGGAACCGGGCATCCTCACCAGTATGGCACACGAAAGCGAGCAGGAACGGTAAACAAGCGGCAAACTCAGCCAACAGCGACAGGATTACGGGAGAAACGACTGGCTAACACCCAAGGCGTATATTCCACCACCCAAACCAACAGCAGTAACCGCGCTAGTAAAGGGATATAGAGCGCACCGGCGAACGCTTGAATTGGTTCCAGCGGCGAACCGGGAGCCCCGGCGGCGAGAAACATCAGGTTGGTGCCGAGCACCTTGTTCAATACGTAACACAGCAGCGTAAAGGGAGCGAGCACCAGCAACACCCGCCCCAACCGCCGCCAATCGGGGCGAAATTCGCGCGCAACCATCAACATGACGGGGTAAAGCACCAACAACCCGTGCCCGAAAAACTGTTGCAGTGAGAAGATGTTCCACAACGGGCGGTTTGCCCAATCGGGGAATACGAGCGCCGCCAGCGCCCCCCAGATGGAGAGCGAATACATAATCTCGCGAGTCAACAGGTTGGGTTTCAACCCGTCAATAAATACGACGTATACGCCGAGCGAGCACAGTTCCAGCGGTATCATCTGCGGGGTGTAATCGCCGGTGATTACGTATGTTGTCTGCACCACGATATCCATACCCAGCAGTAAGCATCCGATAGTTAAACGCATCCGGCGGCGCCCCACGTCCCCTAGCCGCACGTATCCCAGCGTCGGCAGCACCACAACGCCCAGCAACACCACCCCCAACGCCGCAACATGCGTCGCCGAAAACAGCCCGAACCCTATTCCGTCGGGGATAGGTTGCGTCTCCCGTAGCCAGAAGTAGTCGTCCATACGTCTCCCCCGCTCACACCGCCATCAGGATACCGTCAAAAATCTGCCAACCGCGTCCTGCGTTCACACTTCGGAGACGGGTTCGGTTTCGATGTTTTCGATGACCGCAGTCTCGGTTTCCGGCACCGGTGACGACCGGAATATCACCTTGAAGATGGGGAAAAACACCCAGAACGAAATCGCGGAGTTGATAATCATGGTCACCACATCAGCCGCCACCTCGCCGCTAGCTCCCCAACCCCAAGTGTTGATGAACAGCTCGTAAATCGGTGCTTTGTACAGCCCTTGCAGCGCGGCAGCCACGATGGTGATGACAATGTACGCGATGAAGTACCACATCGCCGCCTTAGCCACCGAACCGTTGGAGCGGAACGTGATGTTGCGCTGTGCAAAGAAGTTGATGACCTGCGCGATGAGCAACGTAATCTCAACCGCCAAGAAATACGCCAACCCGCCGCCGCCGTCCGGCAACGCCCCCGCCGCGTAATCAAAGATGTAATACGCCGACCCGTCCACGTTGTGCCCCACCTGCCACAGTTGGAACGACGTGTCGATGAGTGCCGTATGCGCAAACGCCGCTTTCATAACCGGCATCAATATCATCTGCAGCACGGTCACCCCGTTAGACACCATAAAAAACACCAAAAACTGCGCCAAACCAGGATGCTTCTCCTTGAAATTAGCCCAGATTGTCAACAACCGCTTCACAGTGTCCTCCCTCGCACACGTTCTTGCCGTACAGCGATTATTGTCCAAATGCCCACCGCGCACCCCAGTTGTTGCATAAACGGTCTTTATTCCGGCACAAATTGCACAGCAGACGCAAAACTACAATAAACCCAACCCGATATGCCCCCCGCACGAGGGCTAAATATGGAGGTAGAGATACGGACTTACTACCCCGTCATACTGCGCGGGGTTAGGGGTTCAACCCCACATCCTTAACTCCGACACCGTGGGGTTCTTTGGTGGTTTTAGCGGTGCGGGTTTGAGTTCCGGTGCCAGAGCTAGAGATGGTGGTTGAGTGTTTCTCGGTGCAAGTTCCTGGATACTGCGACTGCCGCGCAGCATGACGGAGAAGGTGGCGCGCAGTGCTCTGCACTAGCCATGACGGGGGGTAACAGGTGCAGGGTGGTATCAGTGGCGCTGGGCGGCGGCTAGTTGAGCGGCGGTGTGCTGGTTGGCGCGGCGGTTGGCTAGGAAAGCGCGGAGGGTGGATACCACACCGGAGCAGAAGTGGCCGTTTAGAATCTGCAGCACACCGGATACGGTGGCGGCATCCAATAGACCTCCGGTGAGTTTCGCCAACTGGCCAAAGGGCAAGTCAGATATGAAAAGCATGCCGATGTCTAGTTGACCGGCGGCTTCCGCTTTGCGTAAACGCCGTTGTAGCGCGCGGTGAATCAGCCGGGCTAAGAGACTGGGCGCGGTTCCCATCTCGCTGATGAGTGACGCAGGGGTCAGTTCCCTAATGCCGCTGCCGCTGGGCTCGGGGGTAGCGCTGGCTTCAGGGGTGTCAGGAGCAATAATCTCCAAGCCGTCGTCTGCGGCAGTTGCTTCACCGGGCAGCGTTACGACTCCGCGCAGCCGAATGTCGGCGACACTAGCTCCGATACGTATTTCATAATCGCCGGGTTCCACCGCCCAACTTTGCGTGGCCACCCGATAGTAACGGAACGCCTGCTCGCCCAAATCGATTGTCACTAGGGCGCTGGCTCCGGCGGCCAACTCGACGCGGGCGAAGCCGCGTAGCTCCAACTCGGGGCGGGGCACGGCAGCGCTGGCGCGGTGTACGTAGAGCTGCACCACTTCGGCACCGTCCCGGCTACCAGTGTTGCGAACCTGCAGCGTGGCGCGCTCCGGGGTGAGCGTCAAATCAGAGTACTCAAAAGTGGTATATGACAGCCCGAACCCGAACGGGAAAGCCACCGGCACTTTAGCGGTGCTGTAGTGGCGATAACCGACGAAAATCCCCTCGCGGTATACGGCGCTGCGCCCGGTAGCGGGGAACCAGCGCGCAGTCGGAGTGTCCGCAAGCGACACCGGCATGGTCTCGGCGAGCCTGCCCGAGGGGTTCACGCGCCCGGTCAATACGTCCAACAACCCACCGGCTCCGGCTTGCCCGCCCAAGAATGAGTGCAGCAACGCCTGGCAGTGTTTCAACCACGGGGTCTCTATCACCCCACCTAAACTCAAAGCGACCACAATACGCGGATTAGCCACCGCTAACGCCCGTAACAAGGCAATTTGGTTGCTGGGTAACGCTAAATTGGCACGGTCTTTGCCCTCGGATTCGTCGGCTTCCGACAGCCCCAAACTGAGCAGCACCACGTCAGCCGCGCGGGCTGCCGCCACCGCCTCATTTAGCAGCGCGGCATCCGGACGGCCATCGCGGCGAAAACCGGGGGCATACGCACTCAACGTCAACTCGGATTCGGTTATTAGACCAAATACGGTGTCCAGTTGGGTCGGGTTTACTTCCGAAGAACCGCCACCTTGATAGCGGGGGTGAGCAGCGAAATCCCCAATCACCGCCACTTTCGTACCCGGCGCTAGGGGCAGTAGGTCGCCATCATTCTTCAAGAGCACCGTACCCCGCGCCGCAGCCTCACGCGCCAAAGCGTGATGCGCAGCAGTATCAGGGGCGCTCACCGATTCAACTGGAGCGGAAGCACGTATAAGATTCAACATCTCTGAGACGCGGGCATCAACATCGGCTTCGCTTAAGAGCCCGGTTTGGACGGCGGCTACGATTTCGCGCGCTGAGGCATAACCGGCGGCGGGCATCTCTAGGGTGCCACCGGCGGCGATAGCGGAGACGATGCGGTTTGAGCCGCCCCAGTCGGTGATGACCGCGCCGGTGAAACCCCACTCGTCGCGTAACACCTGCTGCAACAGCCAGGGGTGCTCGCTGGCGTGGATACCGTTCAGCAGGTTGTAGCTCGACATGATGGCACGGGGGTTTGCTTCCCGCACCACAATCTCAAACGCGCTCAGATACAGTTCGCGCAATGTGCGCTCATCCACCACAGAGTCGCTTACCATCCGGTGCAACTCCTGCGAGTTAGCGGCAAAATGCTTCGGACAAGCAGCTACACCTTGCGATTGGATACCGCGCACGTATCCTGCCGCCATCTTGCCGGAGAGCAACGGATCCTCGGAGAAGTATTCAAAACCCCTCCCGCCCAGCGGGCTCCGCTTCAGATTCAGCCCCGGCCCCAATACGATATCCACCCCCTGCGCAGCGGCCTCAACAGCGATGGCAACCCCGAGTCGGTAAGCCAACTCGGGGTCCCAACTGTTAGCGATGGTGGCGGCTGCTGGGAAGCAGGTGGCCGGTAGCGACGGGTTCAACCCCATCCGGTCACCTGCCCCAGCTTGCCTACGTACCCCATGCGGCCCATCGGCGAGCCAGAGCGAGCGCAACCCGGCGTGTGGGAAATCGTGTGTCTCCCACATGGTTTTACCAGTCAGCAGCGCTGCCTTTTCGATGAGCGACAATGCGGGTACGTCGGCCATCGCGGCCTCCTTATGCTTTACGGGATTGCAACAACCTACGAGTAGTCAACCCCACTAAAGCCAGCGCCGCAAGCCCTAGCACCGCATCCAATCCATACACGCCCCAGCGCCACAGCGGAGTGATTTGTTCAATACGCGCCCCAGCGGAGATGCCGTTCATCGCGTTGCTGTTTACTACGGCGTATACGACGTTGTGCGCAGCGCGGCGGATGCCCGCTTGCACGGTGGCGGTCATGTCAGCGTCGTCCAACTTCCACAGTGAGGCGTCGCTGTTAAGCCACAGGTCAGTGCCAGCTTCCAGCCCCATCCGTAAATCTTCATACGAGAACACCGAGAATGAAGCTTGGTCGGTGATGACCACACCAGTAAAGCCCCATTCGTCACGCAGCGTATCGGTCATCAGACCGGGGTGAGCGCCGACCCAGAGCGTGCCGATGCGGTTCATAGCGGCCATCGCTCCGATTGCGCCACCGTCGCGCACGCTAATCTCGAACGGCTTGAGGTAAATCTCGCGGAGTGCCTGTTCGCTGGCCATCATCGCGCCACCCATCCGGTTATTCTCCTGGTCGTTGACGGCGAAGTGCTTTATGAACGGAATCACACCTTTAGACTGCGCGCCGCGCACCAAGGCAGCACCCATGTTGCCAGATAGCACCCCGTCCTCTGAGAAGTACTCAAAGTTACGTCCGCTATATGCACTGCGGTGGATGTTCATAGACGGCGCGTACCAACCGGCGACCCCAAGGTAGATGGAGTCCTCACCGATGGCGACACCCATCTTCTCTGCCAACTCATCGTTCCAAGTTGCAGCCAGCACCGACCCCGGCGGGTAGCCCATGCCGGAACTGCCGCCCACTAGGGTGCCAGAGATGCCAGCCGGGCCGTCTTTATCCACGGTTGCCGGTAACTGGATGGAGGCCACGCCTAAGGTGGCGTAGCCGCCGACACGCACCAACTGCTCCAACTCCTCCAAGCTGGTTTGGTTGAGCAGCGTATCCCACAGCGGGTCATCGTAGGCGACTCCGCGTAGCATCGCCGCCGTCAAAGTGCCCAAATCGGGGTCTGTGGTGTCATACGTGGGAACTTTCGCGTCCGGGTCGGTGGGGACGCTCAGTTCCAGCGCCGCCACGAACTCAGCCGGGGCGTTCCAAGCGCCGTTCGCATACGTCTTTGGCCAAGTGCCCGTCCAATCTGCGCGGCTCAAATACTTGAAAGTGGCGTCGTGGGTGGTCATATCGGCATCGCTGAACTGGTTGCTAATCTTGATGCCCGTCTCTGCCGACACCGCGTATGTGGTGGTGTCCAGCGAGCCGATGGTGACTTTATACGCGCTCTCGGCAACCCCAGCGGCATCCATGCCGTCGGCGGTGCTGAAACCTTTAGCTGCCAAGATGTTGTTCAGCGCATCATGGGCGTTGTTGCCCGTA
>JAITED010000125.1 GCA_031282235.1 Propionibacteriaceae bacterium
CCCGAAAACTCCTCTGTGGCTATCACCCAGACCGGCGGCATGTGCCGGGCAACTAATTATGTCGGGATGCTCCGGCGCGCTTTGAAGGCAGCGGGATACCCTCAGGTGCCAGTGCTCTCCCTCAGCTTGCAAGGCTTCGACAGCAACCCTGGTTTCAAGCTCACCCCCGCCATGCTGCATCGCATCATCCAGAGCCTAGTCATCGGCGATACCCTGCAGCGAGTGCTGCTGCGCACCCGCCCATACGAACGCCGCGCGGGCAGCGCCAATGAACTTTATCGCCGCTGGGACGCTATCACCCAAGAGTGGTTCGCGCACCGCCACTATTCCCCGACGCTCGGCAAGCGCCTCAGCTATCGCGGTCTCCTAACTAAACTAGTGGCCGAGTTTGACGCACTGCCGTTAGTTGACGTGCCCCGCAAACCGCGTATCGGCATCGTGGGCGAGATTCTGGTGAAGTTCCAACCGGACGCTAACAATAACGTCGTGGGCGTGGTGGAAGCGGAGGGGTGCGAAGCCGTACTGCCCAACTTGGCAGAGTTCTTCACGTATTCCCTAGCCGCCGCCGATTGGCGGCTGGAAAATCTGGGTTCTGGCAGCAAATTGGGGGTGCGTTTGCAGCAGGCCATGGTTTGGGTGTTCGAGCGTTACGAGCGCCCCGCGAGCCGCGCATTCGCCAAAACTAAGGGCAAGTTCGCCATCTCTCCCTCCATTTATAAACTGCGCGACTACGCCCAAAAGGTGATTTCTATCGGTACGGACGCGGGCGAGGGTTGGTTCATGGTGGGCGAGATGATTGAGCTCATCGAACAGGGCGTACCGAACATCATCTGTTGCCAACCGTTCGCCTGCCTGCCCAACCACGTCATCGGACGCGGCATGTTCAAGGAGTTACGCGCCCAGCACCCCGAAGCCAACATCGTATCTATCGACTACGACCCCGGCGCACCCGAAGTGAACCAACTGAACCGCATCAAACTGATGGTCGCCACCGCTTTCAAAAACGCCCACCTCCGCCCCACCCCCAACTGGGACACACCAGCCCAACCATTCCAATTGGAAACCCAAATACGAACTGAGATACGAACCTAGCGCTGGTATACGCCGAATAAACCGCGATACACTAGGGGCTATGAACCCCAGCGGCAGAAAACGGTGCCTACTAGCGCTGCTGCTGCTACCACTGGCAATTGGGGCATGTTCCACCACACCGCCCACACCCGAAAACCCGTACGCAGCAGAGTTTGCACGAGCATTAGCGGATGCCCCGAACGAATACCAACGCGGTATTCTCGCTGATGGGGTGGTTGCTCGTGCCGAGTTGTTGGACGCTCAAGCGCACGTTGTTGACTGTATTAACGCTAGTGGTTTGGGAGTATCTGCAAAATATATTGAGGATGATTTCGGCCTATCATCGCTTGATTCGTGGGTGAACGGTACTTTTACCGATGAGCAAACCGGAGTTGTTGCTGCTTGTGACACAGAATGGATGGGGGCGATTGAGGGGCTTTACTGGGGTAGCGTGACTAATCCGAATAAGGAAGATTGGGACGTACTGGTTGCTGAGTGTTTGGTGCGCCACGGTCTAGTCGCTCCGGGGTTCACCGGCGAGGAATACGCAAGGCTCAAAGCCGAACATGCTGCGATGTATGCAAAAACGTTGACTCCACCAGAGGGTTACTCTGAGCTAGGCAGTGATAGTGGTGAGTTTCATGGCACTATTCGCATAAGCGAGGAGGATGGTTGGACTTGCGAAGGATGGTGCGGTGTAACCCCACCACTAGTGTTTCCGGGTGGCACGAGCGAGGACGACCCTGAGGTTCGCGGCTGTATAGTCGTCCCACTGCGATAGTGCGAAATACCTGCTAGTTATTGCTAGTTATTCGGTAGCCGTTGGCGTCGTGTCACGCGCCCGAAACAAACTAGCGCTAGAATCCCCCTTATCTGAACGCCATTCGGGTCAGTTGGCCCTAAGCAACGAGGAGACAAAAACAATCATGAAAAACATAAAGGTCGCTGCCCTTGTGGTAACAGCGACGCTGAGTTTCGCAAGTCTCAGCGCCTGCTCAACCGCTGACCCGGCGGGCACCACGTCCAACACCACCACGCACCCGGCTGGCTACACCATAGCTGAT
Organism: Propionibacteriaceae bacterium; assembly: GCA_031282235.1. Lineage (GTDB taxonomy): Bacteria > Actinomycetota > Actinomycetes > Propionibacteriales > Propionibacteriaceae > WRGV01. Next base: position 2,136 of record JAITED010000125.1, read on the forward strand.
GGCTTTTTAACCGCCTGCAGCGAGATACCGTTCGCTCCATTTGAATACGAGGACCCTGCCGCCGAGGATGGGGTCACTGGCTTTGATATTGAGTTGGGGCGCGAAATCGCTAAACGACTCGGGCTTACGTATAAGTTCGTCGCGGTTGATTTTGCGGCACTCCAATCCGGCACCACGCTGGCTGCTGGCCAGTGCGACATCGGCATCTCCGCTATGACCATCACCGAGGATCGCCGTAAAAACTTAGACTTCACCGAGTCGTACTACGACTCACTGCAGGCGTTGCTGGTGAAAACCGACTCCGGAATCAAGACTCTGGCTGACACCGCTAACAAGACTATCGGCGTGCAGCGCGGCTCATCCGGGCAGGAGTACACCGAAGAACACGCCCCGGATTCGGCCACCATTTTAGAGTTTGAAGGCGATGGCGACCTCTGGATTGCTTTGCAGGCGGGGCAGATTGATGGCATCTTGCAGGATCAACCGGTGAACCTGACGCACGTCAAAGCCGACGCTGACTACGTATTGGCTGAGGAGTACGACACCAACGAGCAGTACGGCATGGCGTTCGCTAAAGGAAAGTTGCTGGAGTTGCAGGCTGATGTTGCCGCAGCGCTTAAAGCCATCCGGGCTGATGGCACGTATCAGACGTTGTACGACAAGTACTTCGCCTGAGCGTTTCCTCCCTTGACCAGTTTTACTGCTTGGGCATTAGGCTTAAAGTAGTAGCTCAAGTGCGGCAGTTCCGGTGAACTCCGCGACTAACACCAGCTTGACTAACACCAGCTTGAAAGTAAAGATGGCAACTTTTGATTTACGCCCGACGGTGCGGCGGCGGATGTCCGCCGGTTTGTGGTACGTCGTCGCCGTCGGCGCAATCATCTGGATTGGCGTGAACGCCAACTGGGACATGCTAGCAACCCAGTTCGCTAACCCCGAGGTGGCGCTGCAACTGTGGCCGACCGTAGTCACGATAGCGATGGCAAACACCATCTGGTACACGCTGGTATCTTTCACTGTCGGCACGGTGTTCGCCACCATCTTGGCGCTGATGAAGATGAGCAGCGGCCCGCCTAGATGGTTCGCCATCGGATTCATAGAACTGTTCCGGGGGCTGCCCGCGATTCTCACCCTGATAGCTTTCGGATACGTAATCCCCATCGCGTTCGACGGTGCCAAAATCCCCGGCGGCGCGGTGGGAGCCGGGTTGGTGGGGCTCACTATCGTCACCGCCGCGTACAGCGCCGAAGTCATCCGTGCCGGTATCGACGCGGTTCCCAAAGGGCAACGCGAAGCCGCCGCATCGCTGGGGATGTCGGAGAACACCACTAACCTGTGGATTATCTTGCCGCAGGCGTTTCGTATCGTATTACCACCGTTGACCAACGAGTTCGTCACCTTGCTGAAAGACACCTCACTGTTATACGTACTCGGCACCACGGTGAGCACCCGCGAATTGACGGCGTTTTCGCGTTCTTGGCTGAACGCCACCGCCAACGGCACACCGCTAGTGGTCACCGCCATCTGCTACCTCATCATCACTATCCCGCTCACCTGGCTTGCTGCCCGGATGGAGAAGAAATACGCGGTGAAAAAATGACCGATATTTCTGCATCGCCGCAGCCGCTGGGGGCGAGCGCCACACCCACTACTGCCAGTTCCACCCCCAGCCCCGCTATCTCCGCCATCCCCGCGCGCGAGAAGTTCGGCGCGGAGCGTGACACCCCTGACCCAAACGCCCCACCAATTCGCGTAGTCAATCTGGATAAACACTTCGGTGACTTGCATGTGTTGAAAAGTATCAACCTCACTGTGGAGCGCGGCGAAGTGGTGTGCGTCATCGGGCCTTCCGGTTCTGGGAAATCTACGCTGCTGCGCTCCATCAACCTGCTGGAGCAACCCAGCGGCGGCAAAGTGTACGTGGAGGGTATTGACCTAACCGACCCGGATGTGAATCTGGATTTGGTGCGTACCCGAATCGGCATGGTGTTTCAGCAGTTCAACCTGTTTCCGCACTTCTCGGTGTTACGCAACGTCACTATCGCCCAAGAGAAGGTGTTACATCGCCCCCGGCGCACTGCGGAACAGGTTGCCAAACAGATGTTGGAGCGCGTTGGGCTCTCCGACAAGCTCCATGCGCATCCGTCCC
>JAITED010000061.1 GCA_031282235.1 Propionibacteriaceae bacterium
TCATCAAGTTCTCCACCCTGTTCGGCCTACTCGCAGTGGAGTTGGGGGTAGCGTTTGCCGCTGAGGGTAACGCCCGCCTTACCTACATCGGTGCCGGGGTGTTCTTCCTGATAGCTTGCGTATTCGTTTGGCGCTCGTTCTACGGAATGCGTATCGGCCTAGACCTGCCCGACGTGAAACGCGAACTGGACGCCGCCAAAGCCGCCAGCGGCCTCACCGAAGAACCTTGGGAGCGCTAGAAGTTCCACTAAAGCCCCCTTCCCCGAAGGGGGTGCCGACGTAAGTCGGCGGGGGTTACAGGTGAGTGGCGCGGGGAGATAACCCCCGACAGGCTACGCCTGCCACCCCCTTCAAGAAGGGGGCTAAATACGAGTTACGCCTCTGAGTCCGTATCTGGTTCGGGGTTCGGCACCTCGGGGGTGACGGTGGCAGCAGCAGACGGGTCGCCTGAGGGGTCGGAGGTGGGGCCGTAGGGGTCACCGAAGCGGTAAACCATCAGCAGGGCGACGATTACTAGTATCCAGAGGGCGCTCACGATGATGGTGATACGGTCAAGGTTGCGCTCGGCTACGGAGGCACCGCCCATGGCGTTAGTCATACCGCCGCCGAACAAGTCACCCATGCCGCCGCCCTTGCCTTTGTGCAGCAAGATGAACATCGTCAAAATACCGCTGAGGATAATCAGCAGCACAGAGAGAGTGACCACGGGCCACGCAAGCATTAGAACCACGGCCACGACTCTACCGCAAGCACTAGCGGTTTCCCCACTTTGCTACCAAAAAACGTTAGACTCCCACCTATGAAAAGACGCTGGTATCTGTTTTTACTCGCCCCATTGGTGCTGTTCTTAAGCGGCTGTGTCAACATGGAACAGAGTTTCGTTATCGCTAGCGATACCGAGATTCGGATAAATACGACTATCAGCGTAACGAAACAGGCGGCCAAGCAGATGGCGCTCACCGACATCTGCTCCCTAGTGGAGATGAGCAGCACACTGCCCACCGGGCTCAAATGGGAACCGTATCAAGACAACGAAAATCTCGGTTGCCGGATGCTTTTTACCGCCGCCCTAAATGATGTCAACCGCATCGGAGAAGTCTCTCTCACCCACACTGCTGGCGAGTATCACTTCGGTATGCGCTTAGGCACCACTCTCAACTCTGACGTGCTGGCGAACTCTCAGGATGTTTTCTCCCTCATCGCCATCAAGGTGCAGTTTCCGGGGGCGGTTACCAGCCACAGCGGGTCGTCCACCGTATCCGGCACCACGGTCACTTGGAGTAACCTCAGCGAGATTTTTAGTCCAGAGGGGATACAGGCGAGCGGTTTGGATGCCGCCGGGGCAGCGTCAATCCCTTGGGGTCTGATAATCGGGGTGGCGGCAGGTGCCCTGCTAGCCATCGTCGTCGGCATCATCAGTTACAACGTGGTGCGAAACCGCAAGGCTGCCAAAGCTGCCGCAACCGTAGCGCAGCAGGCATACGGGCAGCCGTATACGGCAGCACAGTGGTACGCGCCACAACCGGAATATACGCCCCAACCGGAATACGCGCCGCAACCGGAATACGCGCCACAGCCAAGTTATCCTCCGCAGCCGGGATACGACCCACAGTCAGGCTACTACCCGCCGTCATCGGAGTATGCCTCGCAACCGGGGTACACCCCCCAACCAGCGGATACCACACAGCCCACTGCGCTCCCCGAGCCCAACCCAGCGCCTGATGTCTTTGACCCGCGCAGTGGCAGCGGACTGGGGATACCACCCAGCGCCTAGTTGGTTTTCTGGCTCACTTCGTAAAAGCGGGTGATGAACGCAAACTCGTCAGGGTTTAGGCTGGCGCCACCTACCAGTACGCCATCTATATCCGGCTTTACCATCAGCGCTACGATGGTGGAGGCTTTCACGGAGCCGCCGTATAACACTCGCACCTGCGCTGCGATTTCTTCATCGTAGAGTTCAGCGATTTTGCCCCGGATGGCGCCGCACACCTCTTGCGCGTCCTCTGGGGTGGCCACCTCGCCGGTGCCGATAGCCCAGATGGGTTCGTAGGCGATGACCACCTGAGCAACCTCAGCGGCGCTGCGGTCTGCGAGCGCGGCTTCCACCTGCGCCAGCGTGAAAGGCACATGTTCACCAGCGCGGCGTATCTCCAGCCCCTCCCCCACGCAGATAATCGGCGTGATGTCGTGGGCAAGAGCGTTGCGCGCTTTCTCGTTGACTATGAAATCGGACTCGTGGTGATACTGCCTGCGCTCCGAGTGGCCGACGATTACGTAACTACAGCCCAATTTCACCAACATCTCGGCGGAGATGTCGCCCGTGTAGGCACCGTTTTCGTGTTCTGAGACGTCTTGCGCCCCCCACTTCAACGGCATCTTGTCGGACTCAATGAGGGTCTGTACGCCACGCAAATCGACAAAAGGCGGAATGACTAGGCATTCCGCCTTTGTCGGGTCGTATTTGAAATCGCCAAGCGCCCACGCCAATTTCTGCACCAGACCGACTGCTTCAATGTGGTTGACGTTCATCTTCCAGTTGCCAGCGATGAGCGGCTTGCGCGACATTTCAATCCTCCAATGCTGCTATGCCCGGTAACGTCTTGCCCTCAAGGTACTCCAAGGAGGCCCCACCACCGGTGGAGACATGCCCAAAAGCTGAGTCTTGGTATCCGAAATCGCGTATCGCGGCGGCAGAGTCACCCCCGCCGACCACGGACAGCCCGCTCACTTCGGTGAGCGCCTTAGCGATAGCCCGCGTGCCAGCAGCGAACTGTGGCACCTCGAACACCCCCATCGGGCCGTTCCAGAACACGGTGCGGCCGCCCTTGATGATGTCGGTGAACAGTGTCTCCGAATCCGGGCCGATGTCGAACCCGCCTTGCTCGGCGGGAATCGCCGTGGCGGGCACTACTGTTATCTCGCCCACCACCGCCATCGTCTCGAAATCGACACCGGGCGCTACCCGTATATCCACGGGAAGCACAATCCGCTTCCCTAAGGTAGCGGCGGTCTCCAGATAGCCTTTGCAAGCGGTGATGTTCTCCGCGTCCAGAATCGACTTGCCGATGCCGTAACCCTGAGCGGCCAAGAACGTGAACGCCATGCCGCCGCCGATGACCAGCGTGTCTGCGATGTGCAGCAAGTTGTCAATCACCGCCAACTTATCAGCCACTTTCGCGCCACCCAGCACCACCACAAAGGGGCGTTCTGGGTCAACGGTGAGCCGCGACAACACTTCCGTCTCTGCTTTGACCAACTGACCGCCAGCGTGCGGCAGCAGTTTAGCGATGTCGTACACACTGGCCTGTTTGCGATGCACTACGCCAAAGCCATCCGAGACGAATACGTCACCCAGCTTTGCATACTCCGCGGCGAGCGCCTGACGCTGGGATTCGTCTTTCGACTCCTCCGCTGGTTCATAACGCACGTTCTCCACTAGGCAAATCTCGCCGTCTTGCAGCGACGCAGAAAGCGCTTGCGCGTCTGCGCCGACGACATCACTGGCCAGTGGCACCGGCTGCCCCAACAGTTCGGAGAGCCGGGCTGCCACCGGGGCGAGCGAGTATTTAGGTGTCACCTGACCGCCGGGGCGACCCAGATGTGCCAGCACAGTAACCCGCGCCCCGCCGTCCAGCAACACTTTCAGTGTGGGCAACGCGGCGCGGATACGCCCGTCGTCTGTGATGACTCCACCTTTAAGCGGTACGTTGAAATCGCAACGGATGACCACGCGCACTCCGCGCAGGTCGCCCAAGTCGGCGATGGACTTCATAGCCGACACCCTCTCAGAGCTTGGAACCGATGAGCTGAGCTAGGTCAACGAGACGGCAGCTGTAACCCCACTCGTTGTCGTACCATGCGAGCACCTTTACCAACTTGCCGATGACCTTGGTGGATTTGGCATCAAAGATAGCGCTGTGCGGGTCGGTTACGATGTCTTGGCTCACAATCGGATCCTCGGTGTAGGCAAGAATGCCTTTCAGGTAGCTGTCAGCGGCCTCTTTCATATAGCCGTTAATCTCTGCAACCGTGACCTCGCGGCTGGCCTCAAACGTGAGGTCGGTGACGGAACCGGTGGGCACCGGCACCCGCAGTGCGAAGCCATCAAACTTGCCTTTGAGTTCCGGAATCACCAACGCCACCGCTGCTGCAGCACCGGTCTTGGTGGGGATAATCGAAAGTGCAGCGGCGCGAGCCCGACGTAAATCCTTGTGGGGGGCGTCTTGCAGGTTCTGGTCAGCGGTGTAAGCGTGAACAGTGGTCATCAAACCGCGCTCAATGCCCACCTTTTCTTGCAGTACCTTGGCCACCGGGGCAAGGCAGTTGGTGGTGCAGGAAGCGTTAGAGATGATGTGATGAATCGCCGGGTCGTATTTATCCTCGTTTACCCCGATGACGAATGTGCCATCATCGTTAGTGGCCGGTGCGGAGATGATGACCTTCTTAGCGCCTGCCGCGATGTGGGCTTTCGCCTGCTCCCCATCGGTGAAACGCCCGGTGGATTCGATAACCACATCGACACCCAGTTCGCCCCAAGGCAGTTTGGCCGGGTCCCGTTCCTCAAAAACCAGGAAGTTGTCACCAGCAGCGGTGATTGATTTGTCGTCGTAGCTGACATCGCCGTTGAAACGCCCCAGAATCGAGTCGTACTTCAGCAGATGAGCGAGAGTGGCGTTGTCGGTGAGGTCGTTCACGGCCACCACATCAATATCGGCACCCTGAGCGAGCAGCGCCCGGTAAAAGTTCCGGCCGATGCGCCCAAAGCCATTAATTCCAAGCCTTACAGTCATGCGTGTTGCTCCTTTTAGTTGTAGCGGCTATATCGTGAGTCCAGCGTTCCTACCACTGTCCTCAACCTCTAAAGTCTACTCGGTGCCGCGCTACCGCGCTGCCAGTTGCACAGTTATGGTGCAACAGAGTTTGCACGTCGTTAATACCCCCATAGGTCATACTGCGCCGAGTGAAAGCAGCGCACCCTCTCTCCCCGTCATACTGCGCGGAGTGAGCGCAGCGCACCCACCCTACCCGTCATGCTGCGCGGAGTGAGCGCAGCGAACGCAGTCGCAGCATCCAGGAACCCGCGCCGCGGGGTTCAATCCCCCATCTTTAACCCCGACACCGCGAACCACCCCACACCGCATTTGTTAAAAGCAAACTTCGGCAACA
>JAITED010000159.1 GCA_031282235.1 Propionibacteriaceae bacterium
CGCCGTACAAAAAAACGACAAAAAATGGGAACACATAACCGCCGAACAAGCCGCCGAAAAAGACGCCGAAATCGCCAAACTGGCTGATGAAATCGCCAAACAAGCTGATGAGCTTGCTAAACGGGAAGCTGAAATCGCGCAGCTTCGGGCTATGTTTGGGGCGGGTGGAGTGCAGCCGCAGGGCGATTTTTAACGGCGAGAACTGCGCATCATTTGTTGGATTTCTTCTAGTAGGTCGGGGAGGGGCTTGTGACCGTCGGCTAAAATCACGGTTTCGCCCACTTGTAGACCAGAGGTGATGGCGATTCGACCACCGCCGATGGTGGCATACGTCACTTCGCGCACTTCGGCATCAGCACCTGCCAACAGCAACACTTCGGCGGTGTCACCCACGCCGGAGAGATGTACCGCGCTCACCGGCAGCGTCACCGCATTTTCGCTGACGGACACCTTGATTTCTACTGTGGCTCTAGCCCCGGCTCGTAGCGCATTGGCGGCAGCAACTGAGGAGACCACCACTTGATAATCAGTGGAATCCGCAGTGGCGGGCAGCAACGCTTTAGAGGTAACCACAGCGCTAACCTCGCCAGAACCCACTTGCGAGATGGTGGCCAGCTGCCCCGGTTGGATGAGCGGAATCTGCGCTAGCGGCACCGCCAGAGTTACCGTCACCGTACCGGGGCCGATGATGAGCGCTTCCTCACTGGTACGCTCCTGCTCCCCCACCACATACGGCAGTTGTGCTAGCACCCCCGCGATAGGGGAACGGATGGTAGCCTCTTCTAGGTCAATCTGCGCCTGCAGCAGGCTGCGTTCCGCTGCCGACACCGCCGCGCGGGCTGCGGCCAACGTCACCTCATTTATGCTGACGCCCCCCAGCGCCCCGGCCAGCGAACCCTGCATCCCCTCCATCACGCTGCTCAACAAAGTCATGGCCTCCAGTTGGGCGTTCACCAAATCCACCCCGGCGCTAGCTAAATCCCGTAGCGCTTGAAGGCACTGCGTTATATCCTCGCTCACTTCCGGGGGCAGGGTGGGCATCTCGGTGGGCGAAGTCGTGGGTGAATTAGTCGGGCTGGTAGCCGTATCTGTCGGGCTGGTGGTCGTATCAGTTGGAGTGGTTGACGATGCTGTGCTGGAAGATTCACTCGGAGAAACCGCCGCTAAGTTGGTCGGCACCCCGGTGGGTAATCCGGTCGGCAAAACTGTAGGGAACTCGCTCGGCAGCCCGGTCGGTAAAGCTGTAGGCAGTTCACTAGGCAATACGGTGGGTAGCCCACTTGGCAATACGCTAGGCAACTCCGTAGGTAGCCCACTCGGCAGTACACTAGGCAACTCCGTAGGTAGCCCACTCGGCAATACGCTAGGCAACTCCGTAGGCAACCCACTCGGCAATACGCTAGGCAAAGAAGTAGGCAACCAACTAGGCCAACTGGTCGGTAACCCACTTGGCAAAGCTGTCGGCAGCGTGGTCGGCAACCCGCCCGGCAACTGCTCCCCTATCCAACTGCACTCGCTGGTCAACTGCTGATACGCCGTCGTCGCGTCCTGCTGCGCCTGCTGCATCTGCGCCGCCAACTGTTGCATCTGGCCTAGCGCTTCGGCGATATCCATCGTCTCGCCGCTCCCACTAGCACCATTAGCACTGCCCAGCGCGTCGCTCATGTCCCGCGCCGCCTCCAACTGCGATAGCGAGTAGCGGGAACGGTCATACGTCGCCTGCGCACTATCCAACGCCTGCTGCAACCCTCGGTCATCAATCCGGGCGATGAGTTGCCCCGGCACCACCTCGTCACCGAGCGCCGCGTACACCTCCAGCACCTCAGCAGCAATCGGGAACGACACCGCAGCCTGATTAGTTTTCTCCACCGTGCCCTGAATTACGACCAGCTGTTCCACCGTATCTAGGGTGGCCGTAGTGGTCACCCAGCGCGGCGGTTCGTATGTCAAAGACCGTATCAATGCAACGCTACCGCTTATCAACCCCACAATCACCGCTGCCATGATGGCCAGATACACCGGCACTTTGATGCCAAACCCATCCGCAGATTTAGCCACCCAAACCTTTAACGCCTTAATCATCACTCGCTCCTCAAAGCGTCAATCGGCGCGAGTTTAGCGGCGCGAGTGGCCGGATACACCCCGGCAACCACCCCGACCAACGCCGACACCCCCAAGGCAATCAGCGATGCCGGGATGGAGACCACCACCGGCAAGCCGATGAGGTTGGGCACCACCGCACTCGCCAAATATCCGAGCGCCAACCCCAGCGCCCCACCGAACAGCGCTAAAAACACCGCTTCGGCTAGGAACTGGTTCCGAATGGATGACGGTCTGGCACCCAGCGCTTTGCGTAATCCAATCTCTTTCACCCGCTCTGTCACCGACACCAGCATGATGTTCATCACCCCAACGCCGCCTACCAGTAGCGAGATGCCCGCTAAGCCGGTGAGCAGCAAAGTGAGCAACGTTGTCACAGACGACACCACGTCCATAATCGACTGCAAACTGGTGATGCCGAAGTCCGGGCTGGTTTCCGGCAATCCGTGCGCGGTGAGCAGCGCGGCGTATGTCTCCTGATACGCCTGCGACAACTGCGTTTCACTCGCCACCGCGACGTAAATCACCGCTATTTTGTTGGTGCCGTTCATCAGCCGCTGCGACTGTGTTGTCCACGGCATGACCACTAGGTCGTCCTCGCTCATCAACCCCATCGAACCTTGGGTGAGCAGCACCCCGACGACCGTGTACTGCGCGGAGCCGATGAGCACCGCGTGCCCCACCGAGTCCTCCACACTGCCGAACAGTTCATTGGCAGTGTTCGCCCCCAGCACCACCACCGCCGCCGCGTCCTCCAACTCCAGTTGGGTGAAGAAACGCCCCGCAGCCAGCGTGCGGGAACGCACGCTCAGCCACTCAGGGGAAGTGCCATACGCCGTAGTCGTCCACTGATAATCGCCCGCCGTAAGCGTGCCGCTGCTCATCATAATGGGGGCGACCGCCGCCACATCGGGAGCCACCACCGGGTCGGCCAACATCTCGGCATCCGTGATTGTGAGGGTGCTGCGCAACGCATTCCCCCCAAACATCACATTGCCCGAGCCGGGCATCACCACCAACAGGTTGGAACCCAACGCCGAGATACGGTTCGTAATCTCTTTCTTCGCCCCTTCACCCAAGCCGATGGTGAGCGTCACCGAAGCGATACCAATAAAGATGCCCAATACGGTGAGCAGCGAACGCATCCGATGCGAACGTATCGCCTCAAACGCGGTGGCTACGGTCAACGTCCAGTTCATAACACCGCCGCCTTACCAGATTTGGCGGCAGCATCCTTTTTAGCTGCACTGGTGCGTTTCCGTATCGTTTTCGGTTTCGCCAGTGTGGAGTCGGCAGTAATCTGGCCGTCACGGACGTTTACGACACGCTGCGCAGTGTCGGCCACCTCCTGGTCGTGAGTAATCAAAATGATGGTACGCCCTTGGGCGTGCAGTTCGGAGAGCAGCCCCAACATGTCGTTGGTGGACACCGAATCCAAGTTGCCGGTGGGTTCGTCCGCCAAAATGATAGCCGGATTGGTCACCAACGCCCGCGCCACCGCAACCCGCTGCTGCTGCCCGCCCGAT
>JAITED010000165.1 GCA_031282235.1 Propionibacteriaceae bacterium
AAGGTGGCTTTCACCACCGGCTCGTATACCTCCGCAATTTTGCCGTCCGGGAACTGGGACGGGTTCATCACCAGATGCTCGCTGTGGTCCTCCAGCACCACGCGATACACCACGCTGGGCGCGGTGGAGATGAGGTCTAGGTCGAACTCGCGTTCCAAGCGTTCCCGCACAATCTCCATGTGCAGCAGCCCCAAAAAGCCGACCCGGAACCCGAACCCCAAAGCAGACGAAGTTTCCGGCTCGAAACTCAGCGCCGCATCGTTGAGACGTAGTTTATCCAGCGCCTCCCGCAACTGCGGAAAATCGGCGTTATCAATGGGGTACAGCCCGGCGTACACCATCGGCTTCGGCTGCCGATACCCCGCCAAAGGACGCCGACTAGACCCAACAGCGTTCGTCACCGTATCACCCACCCGAGATTGGGCGACGTCTTTCACCCCAGTGATGAGATAACCCACTTCGCCGACCGAGAGCGCCTCCGCGCGCATAGGCTCCGGCGAAATCACCCCCACCTCTAGCACTTCGTGGGTCGCCCCGGTGGAGAGCATCAGGATGCGCTCGCGGTGGTTCAGTTCGCCGTCCACCACCCGCACATACGTCACCACGCCCCGATATGCGTCATACACCGAATCGAATATGAGCGCCCGCGCGGACGCATCCCGCTCCCCCACCGGAGCGGGCACCTGCGCCACAATACTGTGCAACAACTCCGCCACCCCAGCGCCGGTTTTGGCCGACACCCGCAGCACTTCGCTGACATCGCAGCCGATGATGTTGGCCAGTTCGGCGGCGTATTTATCGGGGTTGGCGTTCGGCAGGTCGATTTTGTTCAACACCGGCAAGATGGTGAGGTCAGCTTCCAGCGCCAAATACAGGTTGGCCAACGTCTGCGCCTCGATGCCTTGCGCCGCGTCCACCAACAACACTGCCCCCTCGCAGGCGGCCAACGACCGCGACACTTCGTAGGTAAAATCCACATGCCCAGGGGTATCTATCATGTTTAATACGTAGTCAACGCCGTTTACACTCCAGGGCAGCCGTACAGCTTGACTCTTGATGGTGATGCCGCGCTCCCGCTCAATGTCCATACGGTCAAGGTATTGGGCGCGCATGGTACGCTCGTCCACCACCCCGGTCAGCTGCAGCATCCGGTCAGCCAGCGTCGATTTGCCGTGGTCGATGTGCGCGATGATAGAGAAGTTGCGGATGGTCGCGGGGTCGGTGTGCCCCGGCTCGCTCATCGCCATCTCCTACCCCATCTCGCACTCGCACTCGCCCCCTTTGGACAAGAACCGGCATCTATTGTCCCACGATCGAGCCAAAGTTGCGCTAATCAGGGGTTTAGGGAGCGATATGTGAGCCTTTAGGGACTACGGTTATGCCGTCCACTACGCAGCAACCCCGCGACTTATCGTATTCCGGGTCAAAACCTAGCTGGGTGCCGTCGGCTATATGGCTGTATTTGTCGATGATGGTGTTGGCGATGTTGCAGCCCAGGCCGATGAACGTATTTTCAAACACCACGGTGCGGTCAAGGCGGGAGCGCGGCTCTACCCGTACTCCGGGGCTCAATACAGAGCGGTCAACCTCGGCACCCGACACGATGCAGCCCGCCGCGACGATGGAGTCCTCTGCGTTCCCGCCGATGGTGAACTTCGCGCCCGGCAACTGCACTTGTTGTGTGAAAATTGGCCAACTGCTGTTGTAAAGGTTGAACTCTGGCACCACCGACACCAAATCCATGTGCGCCTCGTGGAACGCCGCCATGGTGCCAACGTCGCGCCAGTAGTTGCGGTCGCGCTCGGTGGCTCCCGGCACATTATTGTCGCGGAAATCGTATACGGCGGCCTCGCCCGCGTCCACGAACGCTGGGATGATGTCGCCCCCCATGTCGTGTTTAGAGGTGACGCTGGCCGCGTCCCGGTGCAGCAGTTCCTCAAACGCTTTCCGGGTAAAGATGTAGTTCCCCATCGAAGCCAAACACTCGTCCGGGCTGTCAGCCAACCCCGGCGGGTCGCTCGGCTTCTCCAAAAATGCCTTGATACGGTGCGCATCGGCGGGGTCTGGCTCAATGACTCCGAGAGACGACGCAGCGCTACGCGGCACCCGGATGCCCGCCACGGTGGCCGCCGCGCCAGATGCGATGTGGGCGGCCAACATCTGCGATATGTCCATCCGGTAGATGTTGTCGGCCCCGAAAACCACCACATAATCCGGGTTAGCATCGGTCACTAGGTTCAATGATTGGAAGATGGCGTCTGCGCTGCCCTGATACCAGTGCGGCCCGCGGCGTTGCTGTGCGGGCACAGATGCTACGTATTCACCAAACATCTGTGTCAGCTGCCAGAACATAGAGATGTGTCTATCCAGCGAGTGCGATTTGTATTGGGTGAGCACCGCAATACGCCGTAACCCCGAGTTGATTAGGTTAGATAATACGAAATCAATCAACCGATAGGTGCCACCGAATGGCACCGCCGGTTTAGCCCTATCGGCAGTGAGGGGCATTAACCGTTTCCCCTCGCCACCAGCCAGCACGATTGAGAGCACCTGCGAGTTAGCCATGTTATGAACATACCTCCTTAATCGCGTTCGCGTGCGAGTTGTCCACAATGAGCCCTAAAATCACCGTCCCACTCCACGCTTAAACGCTTAAAATGTATACGCATTATTTGTGTCAGCGGTTTGAGCTAACCTTTGCGGGCACACAAAACCGCATCCTAAAAGAAAACATCCCCTTACACCACTGCCCTCTCACTAGGCTGTTCAATATGTGAGACGGCAAAACAATAATTTTTACGGCGAGGTAGCTGTGAAAGCGGCTCTGGCGCGAGTTATCCACAGGCACCTTAGAGCACCTCAGACACCTTAAAACCGCTGTTGGGCGATTCTTCGTATCCGGCTAACGACACTGCGGTAATCGACACTTTAGAGAGATTTTTGTGGGAATATTTTTACATGCGCGTATCAATTCTCACCCGGGAGTATCCACCGATGATTTATGGTGGAGCGGGGGTGCATGTGGCACAGTTGGTGCCCCGGTTGGCGGCGCTGAGCAAGGTGGACGTGCAGTGCATGGGTGAGCCGCGCCCGGGGGCTACCGCCCACCCGGAGACGTTCCCGCCGGATGCTAACCCCAGCTTGCGGGTGTTTGGGGCGGATTTGGCGATGGTGGCCGCGCTGCCGCCACGCGATATTGTGCATTCTCATACTTGGTACGCCAACCTTGCGGGGCACCTAGCGGGCATCTATCAGTCGATTCCACATGTGGTCACGGCGCACTCGCTGGAACCGTTGCGGCCTTGGAAACGGGAACAGTTGGGGGGTGGCTACGAGCTTTCCAGTTGGGCGGAGCGCACCGCGTATCAGGGGGCATCCGCGATTATCGCGGTGAGCAGTGCGATGGCAGCAGATATTCGTAAGGTCTACCCCGATGTTGACCCCGCCAAGCTGCATGTGGTGCGCAACGGCGTGGACGTGAGCGAGTTCTACCCCGACCACGGCACCGATTTCCCCGCAACTATCGGGATGGATGTAACCCGCCCCGCCGTGGTGTTCGTGGGACGGATCACCAGACAGAAAGGCTTAGTGCATCTGGTGCGCGCTGCAAAACAGTTCACCCCCGGCACTCAGGTGGTGCTGTTGGCCGGTTCCCCCGACACCCCCGAGATCGCCGCCGAGTTTGCTGCTGCATACGATGCCCTCCGCGAACTACGCGGTGACGATGTGATTTGGATACGCGAGATGGCACCGCGCTCCGGAGTGCGACAAGTGTTGAGCCACGCCACCGTATTCGCTTGCCCCAGCACCTACGAGCCGCTAGGGATTGTGAACCTAGAAGCGATGGCCTGCGAAACAGCAGTGGTCGCCTCCCGCGTAGGCGGCATCCCCGAAGTGGTGGTCGATGGCACCACCGGATCCCTCGTCGATTACGACCCGGAACGCGCCACCGACACCACATACGTAACCGACTTCGAAGAACGCTTCGCTACCGCCGTAAACGCCTTAGTAGCCGACCCCACCAAAGCACACGAATACGGCGTCGCTGGCAGGCAACGCTGCATCGACGAGTTCTCCTGGGAAGCAATCGCCGCCCAAACCATTCAGGTGTATCAAGCCGCCAGCGATTACCACGCCGCGCACGCATGACGTAAATCACGCAACTACCGAACCAGTGGCATTCACCCCTCGCGCATCTTCCACTATTCGCTACCGCGCCAACATATATCCCTATTTTGTGAGACCGCACGAAACTGGTGGTCAACGGCCATACGGTAATGAGAGCACACCCTAAACCTCACTAAATAGCCACTCTAAACTACTCTAAAATTGTTAGAGTTAAAGTTCGTGCGGGGTAAGTAATCCATCACTCTAAACTACTCTAAATAATAGAGGTTGAACCCGGTTGCACAGCACACGAAACATCTTCTGGCAACGTATATCTACGAGTCGGCGATGAATCCAGAAAACTCTCATTCGCACAACGCCGCGAACTGGTTTATGACCGCGGTTCAGAATTTTTAGCTCCACCACATTAGATAATTCGGGTGTAAAAGACCTCGACCCTAAAGCAATCAAAGCGTATCAAAAAACTGTCGGTGCAACCGCTGTGAAATCTATTTCCCAACCGTATCGAAATATCCTCCCCTGGTCGCTTCCCCAGTTTCGCCGACACTAACAACCCCACTTCCATCATGCGTTACGCCCGAAATCCACGTATCGCCCGCGCAATGGCCGAACTGGGGTATGCCCACGAACTAGGTGAAGGCATAAAACGCATGTTCGCATGGATGCGTGAACGCGGCCTTTCTGAGCCTATATACGCCCAAACCTCTGCTCACGTCATCCTAACCCTGTTCGCCAACCCTACTAACAGCAACAGCACCCTCCCCAAAGGAGCCGCAACTATCCTAGAACTCATGCGGCAAGCCGGAACTTCCCTAGAAACTGGAGAAATAGCCGAACTGTCCGGTTACAGCCGCCCCGCGACCATCCGCCACT
>JAITED010000011.1 GCA_031282235.1 Propionibacteriaceae bacterium
GGTGGCCGAGAAACTCACCACTTGGGGCTATGAGGTGCTGAGTATCGGCGGCGGTGTCGTCGGCGTGCTGCGCAACGGGGAGGGGCCAGTGGTGCTCACCCGCGCCGACATGGATGCACTGCCGGTTGTGGAGGCCACCGGGTTGCCGTATGCCTCCACTGTCACCGACGTTGACGAGGATGGTCGCGTAGTGGGCGTGATGCACGCCTGCGGGCACGATGTACACATCACCACCCAACTGGGCGCTGCAGAACTCCTAGCTGCACATCCGGAAGCTTGGAGCGGTACATACATCTCGCTGTTCCAGCCCGCTGAAGAAACAGTGGGTGGCGCACAGGGCATGGTCGATGCCGGGTTAGTGGCACAGATACCGAAGCCAGACGTGGCTTACGGTCAGCATGTTTTCGGCATCAAAGCCGGGCATGTGGCCACCCACCCCGGCCCGACGATGAGCGCCTCCGATTCGATTCGAGTCACCGTATGGGGCAAGGGCACCCACGGTTCCGCGCCGCATCAAGGTGTTGACCCCATCGTGTTGGCGGCGGCTATCGTGCTTCGCCTACAGGGCATCGTTGCGCGCGAGGTGAAGCCGGGCACCACTGCCGTAGTCACCGTGGGCAGCCTGCAGGCGGGCACCAAGTCGAACATCATCGGGGACACCGCGGTGCTGTATCTCAACACCCGCGCCTACTCCGAGGAGGTACGCGCTACGCTGCACGCCGCTATTGAGCGCATCATCCGCGCCGAGTGCACCGCGTCCGGTTCCCCGCGTGAACCAGAGTTTGTGTACTACGACCAAACCCCGCTCACCGACAACGACCCAGCCGAAACGGAGACGATACGCCAAGCGTTCACAGCCCACTTCGGTGCGGAAGCGGTGGAGGATTTGGGGCAGTTGTCCGGTTCGGAGGATTTCGGCCAGATTCCAGACGCGTTCGGCACCCCGTATGTGTATTGGGGTCTGGGCGGTTTCGAAAACCCGGATACGGCACCCGCCAATCACTCCGCGCTGTTCGCCCCCGTCATCCAGCCCACGCTGGAGGTTGGCACTAGGGCGTATGTGGTCGCGGTGCTGACTCACCTAGCGCGCTGACGCCCCTTAGGGCTTTTCGCTCCCCGAAAACGCTGCCGATAGGGCACAATATAGGGAGTCATTTATCAGAGCGCGTGCGGTGCGTGGAGCGCATGGAGTGCGTATCAAGGAGGCGGCAGTATGCCAGAGGCAGTTACGGGGTTGACCCGGTTTGGTGCGGAACGCAACATTGTGGCGATGCGATTGAACGGCGTAATAGTCGATTTGGCGCACCCTATCGCGGAAAACGACCTAGTGGAGCCGGTTACTGCGGACAGCCCGGAGGGGTTGAGCATCATCCGGCACTCCTGTGCGCATGTGACGGCACAGGCGTTGCAGCAGGTGTTCCCCGAAGCCAAACTGGGGATTGGGCCGCCCATCACTGACGGGTTTTACTACGATTTCCGCTGCGAACCGCTCACCCCGGATGACCTAAAAACTATCGAAAAGGGGATGCAGCGGATTGTCAAAGAGCGGCAACAGTTCATACGGCGGGTAGCCACCGAGGACGAGGCGCGCACGCAGGAGGCGAACGAGCCGTACAAGCTGGAGCTCATCTCCATCAAAGGCAGCCCCAGTGATGACGACGGCGCGTCCGTGGAGGTCGGTGGCGCCGAGTTGACGTTCTATGACAACGTGCGCCGCGACGGCACCGTGGCTTGGAGCGACCTTTGCCGCGGGCCGCATGTGCCCCACACCGGCTACTTGCAGGCGTTTGCGCTCACCAAAACCTCCGCTGCGTATTGGCGCGGTGACCAGGCAAACGATACGTTGCAACGGGTGTACGGCACCGCTTGGGCGACCCGCGAGGACTTAGCGGCGTATCAACTGCGGCTGGAGGAAGCCGCCAAACGCGACCACCGCAAACTGGGCGTGGAACTCGACCTGTTCAGTTTCCCGGAGGAGTTGGGCCCCGGCCTGCCGCTGATTCACCCCAAGGGGGGCATCATCAAGCGGGAGATGGAGGATTACGTACGTCAGGCGCACATCGACGCCGGGTTCCAATACGTTGGCACGCCACACATCTCTAAAGAGGGGTTGTTCTACACCTCCGGGCACCTGCCGTACTACGCGGAGTTAATGTTTCCGGCGATGGACGACGACGGCCAGAACTATCGCTTGAAAGCGATGAACTGCCCGATGCACAACCTCATCTTTAGCTCTCGGGGGCGCAGCTACCGCGAACTGCCGCTGCGTTTCTTCGAGTTCGGCACCGTATATCGCAACGAAAAATCGGGCGTGCTGCAGGGGCTGACTCGGGTGCGCATGATTACGCAAGACGACTCGCATTCGTATGTTATGGCTTCTCAAGCAGCAGATGAGGTGCGGCATCTGTTGAGTTTTATCCTCAAACTGCTGGGCGATTTCGGGTTGAACGATTACTATTTGGAGCTTTCCACCCGCGACGAGGACGGCAAGAAGAAGGACAAGTTCATCGGCTCCGATGCCGATTGGGCGAACGCCACTGCCGTGCTGGAACAAGTGGGGCAGGAGACCGGGTTGCAACTGGTGCCTGACCCGGGTGGGGCGGCGTACTACGGCCCGAAAATTAGCGTGCAGGCCAAAGATGCCATCGGGCGCACTTGGCAGATGTCAACCATTCAATACGACTTTAACCAGCCGGAACGGTTCCAACTGGAGTACACCAACCCGTCCGGCGTTAAAGAGCGTCCGGTGATGATTCACTCCGCTAAGTTCGGCTCTATTGAGCGTTTCTTGGGCGTGCTCACTGAGCATTACGCTGGTGCTTTTCCGGCTTGGCTGTCCCCGGTGCAGGTGATGGGCATCCCGGTGGCTGACGAGTTCCGCCCGTATCTTGCGGGCATCGTGGCAGAACTCAAGCAGGCGGGGATTCGTGCTGAAGTGGATGACTCCGATGACCGGATGCAGAAGAAGATACGCACCGCCACGAAACAGAAAGTGCCGTTCATGTTGATTGCCGGGGAGCAGGATCGCGCTGCTGGGACGGTGAGTTTCCGTTTCCGGGACGGCTCACAGTTGAACGGGGTGCCGGTGAGCGAGGCTATCGCTCGTATCAGCGCGGTGGTGCACTCCCGCGACAACTCAGACCCTACGGCTGCCAGCATGGGGGCGTAGTGGTGGTGGAGAACGTGGAACCGGCGCAGCATTTTGCCGGGGTGCCCGATGCTTTTCAACGGCTCTGGACGCCGTATCGGATGGCTTACATTCAGGGCGCGGCGCGACCCACCACTGGGGAGGCGGGGGAGTGCCCGTTTTGTCGCGCCCCCAGCGGCGATGATGCCAGCGGGCTGATTGTGCATCGCGGGCGGTTGGCGTATGTGGTGATGAACCTGTTCCCATACGCTCCGGGGCACCTGTTGGTGTGCCCGTATCGGCATGTGGCGCAGTACGTGGAGTTGAGTGCGGCAGAGACAGTTGAGTTTGCGGCGTTGACGCAGGCGGCGTTACGGACGCTGAGCGCGGTGTCACACCCGGATGGGTTCAATCTGGGGATGAATCAGGGGGCGGTCGCAGGGGCTGGTATCGCGGCGCATCTGCACCAACATATCGTGCCCCGCTGGGCGGGTGACACCAATTTTCTGCCGATAATCGCCGAAACTAAAGCGTTGCCGCAGTTGTTGGAGGACGGCAGGCGCATGTTGGCTGAAAACTGGGTGGAGGTGAACCATGACTGACGAAACCAGTAGTGAAACTAGTAGCGAAACCCGCACTGAAACCCACAGCGAACCCGGTATCGTCGCCAAACAGAAACGGGGCTACGGGCTCTCCCCCCAGTTGTATGTGCGGGGGTTGAAAGTGGCGGCGCACATCCCTAACTGGCTGTGGCGACTGCTGGCTCGCTTGGCTTCTTGGGTGGGCTATCGCAAGCAGTACAAGGCGGTACGGCAGTGGACGCTCAACGCCGAAGTGATGATGGGGCGTAAACCCACCCCGGACGAAGTGAAAGCTGGGTTGCTCTCCTGGTTCAAGAACATGATTGGGTCGGTGCAACTTGGCAAATACACCGCCGCCCAAAACTTGAAGCGCGTCACGGTGGAACCGGAGGGCTTCCGGGCGTTTTACGAATCATGGCAGCGTACCGGCGTAGTGGTCACCCTGCCCCACATGGGGGATTGGGATTTGGCAGGGGCGTGGGTGTGCGCTAAAGGCATCCCAGTTTCGGCGGTGGTGGAGCGGTTGCCAGATGAGGAGTTCGCCTACTACT
>JAITED010000062.1 GCA_031282235.1 Propionibacteriaceae bacterium
CTGTTGCTGCTGAGGAACGCAGAATCGCTGAAGAAGAAGCCAGATTACGAGAAGAAGCCGAAGCTAGAGCTGCTGAGGAACGCAGGATTGCTGAGGAAGAAGCCCGTAGAGCAGAAGAAGCCCGCAAAAAACGCGACAACATCAGCACCATCACCTCCACTGACTGCACAGCTATCGCCGGCGACTGGAAAAACGGTGAAGGTGACGCGATGACCATCAACAATGATTGCACTTACACTAGTATTTTTAACGCCGATGGCCGTGCTTCTCATTATGAAATACGGGGCGTATCAAAACTTACCTCCGCTTCAGAGTGGTCTGATGCCGGAGCGTATCGGGGTAGTCACTACTGGCTTGAGTGGGTTGAGGGGGTGCATCCGGATGGGCCTTCTCATTTTTTCTATATCTATCCGGTCGGAGTGACAGCGTATACATGGTGCCCAGGGGAAGAAGAATGGGAAGGTGTTGGCGTTGGCGACAATACCAAGGTTCGGATATGGTTCAACGGGGGAGGCGGCTGCCACCCGCCTGACTGGGCCGCGGAGTTAATGTACTACCGGGCATAGCTTTAATGCGACGGTTTCCGTACCCATGAGTTCGTATCGAGTAAAAGGAGCCTTACGACCACTGTATTTCTGCTAGGTCAACTACCATCCGAATCACTCCCTATAGCGCGTCCCAGCCCTACTGGATACTGCGATTTTGGGCGCTGCGCCCCGCCGCACAGCATGACGGGTAGGGAGACCCGCTGGTTCTTGTAGTTGGGCATTTGTGGGCGGGTCGATATTTTTGCATGGCATGACGCGCCGCGTTATGCTAGTGGCGTGATTGTGTCATTTAGGTCTGCTGAGACTGAATTGCTATGGTCACGCCAACCGGTAAAGTCGCTTGATGCTCGGATTATCAGGACGGCGTTGCGGAAGCTAGTTATGTTAGATGCAGCTGTGGTGCTGAATGATTTGAGGGTTCCTCCAGGGAACCGGTTGGAGAAACTTAGGGGAGATAGGGATGGTCAGCATAGCATTCGTATCTCAGACCAATGGCGTATCTGCTTCGTATGGACGAATGCGGGGCCAACGGGAGTAGAGATTGTGGATTATCACTAAAGGGGTGAGTTAGATGATGGATAAATTGGCGCCGGTGCATCCGGGGGAGATTTTACAAACGGAGTTTATGGAGCCGCTGGGCATTACGCAGAATGGGCTGGCGGGCGCTATCGGGGTGCCGCCGCGCCGTATTAACGAAATTGTGCATGGGATGCGGCGTGTGAGCGCCGACACTGCGCTTAGGCTCGCTCGCTACTTCGGCACCACTGCGCTTTTTTGGGCAAACCTTCAAGCGCGTTTTGACTTAGAAACCGCTTTCGACGAACACTCAGATTCCCTTGGCTCCATCCAACCGCTCGAATACGCCGCATAGTTGAATTTTCGGCTCAGGTGTGGCGGGTCAGTTACCTGAAATCAATGCTCGGCGGGTGCAGCGGCTCGCCTTGCGTGACTCGGGTTAGCCTAGTAGCGCAGTTGGCGGGTAAGCTGAACGTTGCATTCCCCGGTTGGTCTTTCGGCAGGGCCCGCCAGACTTTGAATCTGGATAAGCGCAGCAGGTTCGACTCCTGCCCGGGGAACCAGTGCTATCTGGGGAACCAGCCCGCTAGAATCTTAAGCTATGAGCAACCCGACGGTTATTGTGTTGGCGGCGGGCGAGGGCACCCGGATGAAATCGAAGCAGGCTAAAGTGCTGCACACTATCGCTGGGCGCACCTTGCTGGCGCACGCTATTGACGCGGTGGAACCGCTGCACCCGGAGCGGCTGGCGGTGGTGGTGGGGCATCAGCGCGAGGCGGTGGCGGCTAAACTCGCCAGCTTGGCTCCGTATGCTATTGCGGTGGCGCAGCCCGAACTGCGCGGCACCGGAGATGCGGTACGGGTGGCGCTGGCGGCGCTGGATGCGCAGGCCGAGGTGTGCGGCGAAGTGGTGGTCACTATGGGTGATGTGCCGTTGCTGGAGAGCGAAACGCTGCTGGATATGCTCACCAAGCATCGCGCGGCACAGGCGGCGATTACGGTGATGACCGCCGTACTCGATGACGCTTCCGGTTACGGGCGTATCGTGCGCGCGGGGGAGCGGGTGGTGCGTATCGTTGAGCACCGCGACGCCACCGCAGCCGAGCTGGCGATTAACGAAATCAACGCTGGGGTATACGTATTCGATGCGCAGGTGTTGCGCTCCGGGCTGGCGCAAATCCACGCTGACAACGCGCAAAGCCAGTTTTATCTGACTGATGTGATTGGGCTGGCTGCGGCAGCTGGCGGGTTTGTGGCCGCGTATCTCAACCCCGATTGGTGGCAGGTCGCGGGCGTAAACGACCGGGTGCAGTTGGCCGAACTCACCGCTGAATACAACCGCCGCGTAGTGACGGGTTGGATGCGCGCCGGGGTTACGGTGATTGACCCGGCAACCACTTGGATTGATGCCGATGTCGATATCGCCCCCGATGTGAGCCTGCTGCCCGGCGTGGAACTGCACGGGGCAACGTCTATCGCTGCCGACGCGGTGATTGGGCCGTACACCACTTTGAAAAGTTGCGAAGTGGGCGAGGGGGCGCGAGTGGTACGGGTGCACGCCGAGTTGGCCGAAATCGGAAGCGGGGCGCGGGTCGGCCCGTTCGTGGAGTTGAAGCCGGGCGATACGGTGGAACCCGGCGCGCGGGTGTCTCCAGCACCAGCGCGTTGAACCGGCACGGCGTATTAAAACCAGACATTACTGCTAGTGGTAGACGCTAACGTATTTCGTATCCCCGCCCGTTAAACGCTCCCACCGATAAGCGGGTACGATAGGTGCGTCCCAGTCGGATACAACCAAGGGGAGAGTTCGCCAGTGTCTAGCGTCGCAGAAGCTCCAGAAGTAAAACAGTTGATGGTTTTTTCGGGGCGTGCGTACCCGGAGTTGGCCGCCGAAGTGGCCGGGCTGCTGGGCACCACCCTCACGCCGTCGCGCCTCATCTCATACGCAAACTCTGAGGTATACGTGCGCTACGAGGAGTCGGTGCGCGGCTGCGATGCGTTCGTGATTCAGAGCGCCCCCGCGCCGGTCAACGAGTGGGTGATGGAACTGCTCATCATGGTGGACGCGCTGAAGCGGGCGTCGGCGCGGCGTATCACCGTGGTGGTGCCTTTTTACCCATACGGGCGGCAGGACAAGAAGCATTTAGGGCGGGAACCCATCAGCGCGCGGCTCGTCGCTGACCTGTTCCGTACCGCAGGCGCCGACCGTATCATCTCGGTTGACCTGCACGCCAGCCAGATTCAGGGGTTTTTCGATGGCCCGCTCGACCACCTCTCCGGGCTGCCGGTGCTCGCTGACTACGTGGAAGCGAAGTACGGCACCGACGATATGACAGTGGTCAGCCCGGATGCCGGGCGGGTGCGGTTGGCCGACGATTGGTCAGACCGGCTCAAGGTGCCGCTGGCCATCATCCATAAGCGGCACGACCCGCGTAAAGCTAATCAGGTGCAGATTAACGAAGTGGTGGGCGAAGTGGAGGGGCGCACCTGTTTAATTGTGGATGACATGGTTGATACGGCAGGCACTATCTGCCAGGCCGCCAAGGCGTTGTTGAAGAACGGCGCGCGCCGGGTGATTGCCGCTTCCACACACCCGGTGCTTTCAGACCCGGCACCGGAGCGTATCAACGCCGCTCCATTTGAGGAAGTGATTTTCACCAATACGCTGCCGCCGCGCCCGGGCGTAAACATTGAGCGTATGACGGTGCTCTCCATCGCCCCGCTGATTGCCCGAGCGATTCACGAAGTATTTACAAACGGCTCAGTGACCAGATTGTTCGATACGGAGGGCAACATCTCTGGTTCAGCCAGTTAGGGGAGAGCTGGCAGGTGTCGGCGCTTTCTGTCGTTCCGCTGGTTGCCAGAGCGATTCGTGAGGTGTTTACCAACGCTTCGGTGACTAGGTTGTTCTATACGGATGGTAGTATTTCGACTTAAACCAGTTAAGGAGAATCATGTCCACTGACGACACTACAGGCATTGATAGCACACCTGAACCAATTGAAACCCCTACGTTTACCGAGGCGACTGCAGCACCGGTCGAGGCCACAGAACCGGCCGCTGCGTCCGGTGTTGCGGCAGATTCTGGCGTGGAGGGCCAGCTTCACGCTGCTACTGAGGCTGGTGGAGCGTCCCCAGTGTCCCCGGTATCACAACGGCATACGGCGGAAGCACCGGCGGCTGCTCCGACCACTAACTTCGTGTTCGACCAACGCCCGTTGTATCTTTCCATCGCGGCGCTGCTCGTCTCCGTAATCACTTGGGCTTGGGTGGTGTTGCTGCCCAGTTTGACCGGTGGTGCTGAGGACAGTGCGACGACGGCACCCACTAGCAGCACCACGCAACCGACGACGAGCAACCAACCGCAACCCACGGTGCCGTCCCTGACGCCGACCGGGACGCAGGTGGCACCTCCCAATCTCAACGCCGA
>JAITED010000064.1 GCA_031282235.1 Propionibacteriaceae bacterium
AATTATGTGGTTGTGGAGTTTCGCGCAGTATGACGGGGTGGGGTGGGGGCGGTACGAGCCGCGCTTTATTTATCGCGGTCGGATACGAAGGGGATGGGGGAGGGGTCGGCGTAGATGGCGTTTACGGCATCAGCGAAGTGGGATAGCACTTGAGCGCGGCGTACTTTGAGGCTGGGGGTGAGTTCGTCGGATTCCAGAGTGAGTTCGCGCTCCAAGATGACGTATTTTTTGATGGTTTCCCAAGATTCTAGTTTGCGGTTGGCGCGGCGGATGCAGCGGTCGATGGAGTTGCGAATCTCGGGGAGAGTACTCAGTTCGGTGAATCCTAAATCTGCTTTACCGCGCCGCTTTGCCCACGCCGCGAGGGGGTCGCGGTCTAATACGATGAGGGCGGCGCAGTACGGATGCCCCTCACCGATGACCACGGCTTGAGCGGCGTAGGGGGTGTTCGCCATGATGGCGGTCTCCACTTTCTGCGGGGCTACGTATTTGCCGTTGGAGGTTTTTAACAAATCTTTCTTGCGGTCAGTGATACGTAACGTACCCTCGGGGGTGAACTCGCCGATGTCGCCGGTGTGGAACCAACCATCCGGGAAAGATTCGGCGTTGGCAGCCGGCAGATTGTGGTAGCCCCGGGCGACGTTGTCGCCGCGTACCAAAATCTCACCATCGGCGGCGATACGGATATCCACGCCGGGCAGCGGCTTGCCAACGGTGCCGAAGTGCGGGTGAAGGTTGTCGTCTACACAAGCGATAGCGGAAGTTTCGGTGAGGCCGTAGCCCTCGATTAGCACCAGGCCAGCGGAGTAAAACCACTCCTGCACCTGAGGGGATAACTTCGCGGAACCGGAAACCATAAGGCGCATCCGCCCCCCAAGTTTGGCCCTGAGTTTGCGGAAAACTAGCTTGTCAGCTAGGAAATAGCGCAGGGCAAGGGTTGGGGACATGCGTTTGCCCGCCAACCGGGACTCGCGGGAATCCCGCCCCACTGCGAAAGCCCAATGGCTGATACGCCCCTTGAGCCCGCGCTTCGGATACATGGTCATCACGGCGGCGCGTACTTTCTCAAAGATACGAGGCACGCCCACTAAAAGGGTGGGCGCAGTCTCGCCGACACCGGCCACGATACGGTTGACGCGCCCATCGACCACCGATTCGAAGCCGACCGCCAACTGCACTGAAAGCAGGTCGCGTCCGAATACGTGCGCCAGCGGCAGCCACAGATACAGCCGGTCGTCTGGGTATACGAAATCCAACTGTTTCACCGCCGCGGCCTCAAACGTCCAAGCGCTGTGGGTGAGTTCCACCCCTTTTGGAGTGCCGGTGGTGCCGGAGGTGTAGATAAGGGTGGAAAGGTCGCTGGGTTTCACTGCATCTAAGGCGGCATTTACGCACTCCGGCTGGGAGCGTAACTGCGTATCTCCTAGTGAGAGGAGGTTGGCATACGACAGAATCCGGTCGTCTGCGGGGGAGTCGCCGGGGCGGTCGTCATCAATCAGCACGATAGCCTTGGTGCGGGAGTCCAGTTCGGGGTCGGTGCGCAGTTTGGTCACCTGCGCCCAGTTTTCGGCCACCACTAACTGGGCGCCAGCGTCCAGCAGGATGTATTTCTCATCCGTCAGATTGGTGGAGGGGTAGACGGTGGTGGTGACTGCGCCGATAGTGGCGAGCGCTAAATCGCTCAGCACCCACTCAATACGGGTGCCGCACACCAGCGCCACCCGGTCACCGTGCGATACGCCGAGCGCCAACAACCCAGCCGCCAACTGATTCACCAAAGTGGCGGCAGACTCCCAAGTGAGAGAACGCCACTCCTCGGGTTCGTGGTAGCTGGGAACTAAGAAAGCAGTTGTTGTGGGGGTGGCGGCTACTCGCTCCCGAAAAAGGTGGGCGTATGAACGCGACGGCATCATTGTGAGTCCTTGTAACGGTTTGGCAATTTTTGACAACAAATCTGACTCTATACCGCCAAACTGCCCATTCTTGTTGTAGGAATCATATAAAAACGTTTATGGCTTCTTATGAAACGGGGCTATATGAAAGCAAACTTACGCAATCGTAGGTTATAGTTACGTAAGCGTAGGTTCTGGCTAAGGATTTCATACTTTAACCAAATGCTACGCAAATCAAAAATTGCAGCCCACATAATACATGGGGTAACCAGAGGAGTAGCTATGACCACCAAACGAGCAGCGGTATCGGATATCCGTGCAGAATTGGTGTCGGCGTCGGCGCAGTCGTACCCGGATATGTTTCGCCGCCGGGTCGCGGACACGCCCCGCAAAGTGGCGTATCACTATCCGGCCTTGAGCGAGCCGGAGCAGTGGCTCGCGCTCACTTGGGATGAGGCGCGCACCAAAGTGGATGCGCTTGCCGGAGCGCTGTTCGACCTTGGCATCACCAAAGGGGAGCGGGTGGCGCTCGCCAGCTCCACCCGTATCGAATGGGTGCTGATTGACCTAGCCATCGCCTGTTGCGGCGCTGTCACTACCACCATCTATCCGTCCACCAAACCCGACGACGAGGAGTTTATCCTCACCGACTCCGGCGCGGTGTTCCTAGTGGCCGAAAACACTGCCCAACTGGTCAAAGTGTTGCACCGCCCCGCCTTGGACGCGCAGTTGCGCCGTATCATCCTCATCGACGACGACCGTCAGGCGGGGGAGTGCGACGACCCGCGCGTAATACGCTACCGCGACCTGGAGAGCCGCGGCGTGGCGTTCAACAACGCGCATCCGGGGCAAATTGACGAATCCATCGCCGGTATCACCCGCGACGACATCTCCACCATCATCTACACCTCCGGCACCACCGGCACCCCGAAAGGGGCGCGTATCAGCCACGGTTCGTGGACATACGAGGGGGTCTCGGTGGCAGCATACGACATCATCTACGACACCGACATGCTCTACATCTGGCTGCCGCTAGCCCACGTTTTCGGGCGTGACCTGTTGTCAGCGCAGATTGCGGTGGGTACGGAATCCGCTATCGACGGGCGGGTGAACCGTATTGTGCAGGGTGTGGGCGAGGTGCAACCCACCGTGATGGTGGGGGTGCCACGTATCTACGAGAAGATTCGCGCCGCCGTCATCACCATGTATCCGAAACGCGGCATCAAAGGCCGCATCAGCCGCTGGGCGTTTGCAGTGGGGAGAGATTCCCGCAGATTCCGCCTAGAGGGCAACAAGATGCCGGGGCTGCTGGGGTTGAAATACCGCATCGCTGACGCTCTGGTGTACTCAAAACTGAAAGCGAAACTGGGTGGCCGGATGCGCTTCATGGTCTCCGGCTCTGCGAAACTGTCCCCGCAGGTGCAGGAGTGGTTCTACTCCGCAGGCATCACGCTAGTGGAGGGATACGGCCTGACGGAGACCTCCGCTATCGCCGCCGTTGACCACCCCGAACGCCCCCATTTCGGTACGGTCGGCCAGATGCTGCCCGGCGTGGATGTCCGTATCGCCGAGGATGGAGAGGTGCTTATCAACGGCCCTATCGTGGCGCACAGCTATCACAATCTGCCCGAGTTGAGCGCCGAGGCGTTCCAAGACGGCTGGTTCCACACCGGTGACATCGGGGAGTTGGATGACGCGGGCTATCTGCGGATTACCGACCGTAAGAAAGATTTGTTGAAAACCTCCAACGGCAAGTACATCGCGCCGCAAAAGGTGGAGAACGCCATCATGGCGAACACCCCGTATGCCGCCCAAGCCATCGTCATCGGTGAGGGGCATCAATACGCCGCCGCGCTCATCATTTTGGATCGGGATTCGCTGAATACGTGGGCGAAGCGACATGGCCGCACCAACCTCAGCTACGCCGAGTTGACGCAGTTGCCGGAGATTCACACCTCTATTGACCGCTGCATCCGGCGCGCCAACCGGAGGTTGGAACGTTGGGAGAACATCAGGAAGTATCTGATTCTGGACCGGGAACTGTTGTTGGAGTTGGACGAAGTAACCCCGGCTCTCAAGGTGCGTCGGAATCAGGTGTTGGCGCATTTTGCGGCGGCCATTGATGACATCTACGCCGAGGAGAACTCCAGTGTGCCGTTCCTGCCGGAGAAAAAAGGCTAAGAAACAGGTAAAATCCCACAAGTGAGTTTCCATGCCATCGTACAGCGCCGCTGGACAGATTTAGACGCCCAGGGTCATGCCAACAACACCGCGTTCGCAGAGTATTTTCAGGAGGCGCGCACTCAGTTCATCAGCGCTGGGGCTACCGCCGGGATGCTGACTAGCGGCTGCGTCGTCGTCGAGAATCAGGTTGAGTTTGCGCGCTCCATCCCGTATTCCCGCCAGCCGCTTAGGGTGGAAGTGGTGGTTTCTGAGTTGGGGGCGGCTAAGTTCGTGTTGGCGATGCAGTTATACGACGGTACGCAGTTGGCGGCGCGCAACCGCAACACCTGTTGTCCCTACGATTTCGATACGCGCCTGCCCAGACGGCTGACGGACGCGGAGCGTGCGCATTTGGAGGCGAACTTCGTATCCGCTTCGCCGTTCCGGGAACTGCCGAGCGCGCAACTGCATGGGGTAGGGGAGCGCTACGAGTTCTATCCGCGCTGGTCAGACCTAGATAGCTACGGGCACATCAATAATGTACGGTTTTTCGACTTCATTCAGGAGGCGCGTATCGCTGCGATGACCACCGCCTCCGGCAAGATGGCGCGTATCGGCACCTCCAGTTGGGGGGAGGGCGAGCTGCCCACTGAATACGTTACTTGGCTTTTGGCTAGGCAAGATGTCAAATACATCGCCCAACTCGGCCACCGGCTCACCCCGTATATTCTGGTGACCGCGCCCATCAAAATCGGCACGTCCTCCATCACCTATCAAGCGGAGGTCATCGACCCCGAGGCAGGCAACGCCATCATGGCCCGCGCGCAGTCGGTGGTGGTCGCTGCCGACCAGTCGGGTACGCCGCGCGCGCTGCCGGATGACATGCGCGCTGCGTTAGAGGCACGTTTAGTCACCCCGGAGTAGCCTTAGGGGCAGGAGGGGGAGCCAACATGCGGAAAGTAGCCGTTTTGGGAGCCACCGGTTCCATCGGCACGCAGGCTTTAGACGTAATACGTAGCCACAGCGGTGTGCTGACGGTTGTTGCACTCTCGGCTGCGGGTACGAATCCGACGCTGTTGGCTGAGCAGGTGCTGGAGTTCACGCCACAGTTGGTGGCACTCGCCGATGCGACGACCGCAGCAGCGTTTGAGACAGCGGTTGCGGCGGCTGCTGCCGCGCGCGGGGTAAAACCTCCAATGTTTCGCCTTGAGGTGGGCGAGGCGGGGATTGCCGCTGCGGCCGCTTACCCCGAGAGCGACGTGGTGTTGAACGGCATCACCGGGGCAGCAGGTTTGGGGGCTACGTTGGCGGCGCTGCAAGCCGGTAAGACGTTAGCGCTAGCCAACAAGGAATCGCTGGTGATTGGGGGCGCGTTGGTGAAGGCGGCTGCTGCCCCCGGCCAGATCGTGCCCGTGGATTCGGAGCACTCCGCTATCGCCCAATCACTGCGCAGCGGCACTCACGCCGAGATTGCTCGTATTATTCTCACCGCCTCCGGAGGGCCTTTTCGGGGGCGCAGCCTAGCGGAGTTGGCCGATGTCAGCGTGGAGCAGGCGCTGGCTCACCCCACTTGGAAGATGGGGCGGGTGGTCACTATCAACTCCGCGACGATGGTCAACAAAGGTCTGGAGGTCATCGAAGCGCACTTGCTCTTTGACGTGCCCGTGGCCGACATCGCGGTAGTGGTTCATCCGCAATCCGTCGTACACTCCGGGGTGGAGTTCTGCGACGGAGCACTCATTTTGCAAGCCTCCCCCCCCGACATGCGCCTGCCCATCGCGCTCGGGCTCACTTGGCCGCAGCGCCTACCCCAAATCGCTAAACCCTGCGCTTGGAACGCCCCGGTCAGTTGGACTTTCGAGCCGGTGGACGAAACCGTATTCACCGCGTTAGCCGATGCCCGCCGCGCTGGCGAGATAGCGGGCACCGCCCCCGCCGTATTCAACGCTGCTAACGAGGTAGCCGTAGATGCTTTCTGCAACGAAGCCTGCACTTTCCTAGACATCCAGCGCACCATCACCAAAGTGTTAGACGAACACCTGCGCACCAACCTAACCCCCGACGCAAACCTGACCCTCCCCGCCGTCCTATCCGCCGACGCCTGGGCCCGCTCCCAAGCCCGCGCCCTATTAGGCGTAACTAGCTGATACGCACACCGCTGGAGTTGCTACCTAAGTTGTTATTGGTGGTCGGCTTTACACGGGTAGGGTTTCTGGATTCTGCGACTGCGCGCAGAATGACAGGCAGGGGCGAGGGGAATCGGGGGAGTCGCGCTATCCACGCTAACCTTGAGGGTATGGATAATGGGTTTGCGCGGCGGGCTACGCGGCAGGTCAGGTTGGGGGATTTGTACGTTGGGGGCGATGCGCCTATCAGCGTGCAGACCATGACCACTACGCCTACGCATGATGTGGATGCCACGTTGCGTCAGATTTCGGAGTGTGTGGCGGCGGGGTGCGACATTGTCCGGGTGGCGGTGCCCAGACAGGAGGATGCGGATGCGCTGCAAGAGTTGGTACGGCGCTGTCCGATACCGCTGATAGCCGATATACATTTCCAGCCGCGTTATGTATTCGCCGCTATCGAGGCGGGCTGTGCGGGGGTACGGGTGAACCCGGGCAATATCAAGGCGTTTGATGACCAGATTGCTGACATCGCGGCGGCTGCGGAAGCGCACGGTACGGCGTTGCGTATCGGCATTAACGCGGGCTCGTTGGATGCCAGACTGCTCGCCAAATACGGCAAAGCTACCCCGGAGGCGTTGGTGGAGTCGGCACTTTCGGAGGCCAGACTGTTTGAGGAGGTGGGGTTCCACAACTTCGGGATTTCAGTGAAACATCACGATGTGCTGACCACTATTGCAGCGTACCGGCAGCTCTCTGCCGCCTGTGACTACCCCTTACATCTGGGCGTGACCGAAGCAGGGCCGACGTTTCAGGGCACGATTAAAAGTGTGGCCGCGTTTTCGGTGCTGCTCAGTGAGGGCATCGGAGACACCATACGGGTGTCGCTCTCCGCACCTCCAGTTGAGGAGGTCAAGGTAGGCACCAAACTGTTGGAGACGCTACATTTGCGCCCCCGCACGCTGGAAATCATCTCCTGCCCCACCTGCGGGCG
>JAITED010000110.1 GCA_031282235.1 Propionibacteriaceae bacterium
TGAAAAGCATGACTTTAGCGCTAAGACGGTTTTTTTGATTTTCGCGTACTTTCTGGCGGCATTCTACTTCTCACTTATCGTTCATGAACTAGGGCATGTCGTTTTCGCTGTTGCATCAAATGTTCCAATTAGATGCGTTCAACTGGGTTTTTTATTATTTGTTAGCTACGGCAAAAAAACGTCTGCTAAGCTTTCGTCTCACATTCTAAAAGGCTGTGTTTTATGTGACTACTCGGACATTGATATAGGTAGCAGAGGCCTTTCTGTCATTGCTAAAAAAATAAAACTAATACTGTTGGGGGGTTCTCTTGGCAATATCCTCATGATAGTCGCATCGGTATTGTTGTTGGCATTCACAGAGTTCGCGAGTGAGCTATTTCAATTCGTGCTACTAATAAATGCCGTTATTCTTTTGGGAGCGTTTCTCGAAAACCAAGACCTATATATGCGCACGGCTATTAGCAGGAATGCAAAAGAAGCGATTCCCTATTTGGCAGAAGAATTAGTGATAGGCGGGTCGCCATCGGGATATTTGTACGGATTAGTAAAAGAGTACGTTTTATTAAATATAATCTCGCACAATTACTCTGCACGATTATTCTATTTGATTGTTATCCTATTGAGATACAACTACATTAATGGCATATCGTCAAATGATGTTGTGAAGCATTTTGGAGAATTGCAAAATACGAAGAATGAAATGTCTTACTCAGCGAAGCTGTATTACGGTCTTCTGCTAATTGAAATGAGACAACTAAGGATTGATGGGGCAGATTATGGGGAAGAGAAATTGGTGCCAGGGATTCTTACAAAAACTTCGTTTAAGCATCCAATGAGCTATATATATCGGTACTTCGACACGTTTAGCCCGTTTATGGCATTAAGCGGTCAATTAGTTGATTACGTTTAGGAGGCAATTTTATGAGTATTTGAGTAATGGCACGCTATGGGGCGTACGTAAGGTGGCGTTTCTTGGCGTATCACTGAATCCTGTTGGCGCAACACTGGCTGGTATAAGGAATACTGATGCAGAGATACATGGTGGTATGAGAATGGGAAGACTGACCCTAAAACTGAATACTGTCACATGCTTTATGTGCGCAAATAGTTTCGTGTATGGACTGGTTTTATCCGCGAGTCATCCCCAAAAAACGTTGGTGCATGATTTGTGGGCAGTGTCACACTATATTGTGTTGGCTGTGTTTTTTGTGATCTACACATCGCTTATTGACCGTAGTAGGGAAGTCAAAAACAAAGTCTTTTTTTGGGCGAATTTTGTGTTTGCTGCATTTATCATTTTGTCGGGTTTTTTTGCTTCTACGACCGTGTTTTTGTCGTGGCAGTTCGCATTCACTTTGTCGCTGCAAGTTTTGTTGACCGCAGTTATTATTTTCACATCCAGAAACCTGCTTAGAAGTATTTCGTATCAAGAATCGGAGCTTTCAATAGCTGCTTCAACCGAAAAAGACGATGAGCTTGCCGAAACCGTTGCTCGCTATGTGATGAATACTCACAGTGGCGACAGTAAAAAACGTATTTTCAAGTCAGGATTTTATGCACTTCTTTGTCTTATCGTTTTGTTAGTGCTGTGCTGGATACTACCCCTTTTTGTTCGCCACTCGGATTTCGCGGATATGAATACCTTCAGCGTGCTTGGAGTTTTACTGGCATTGTTCATGCTACTCAACGAGAAAAAGAATAAGTATTTTTCTGAATACTTAAAAAACAGTTTTCGCACTAGCTTAATAGAAATGACGTGTTGCACTGTCGGACTATTTGGTTACTACTACCTAAATGGCGTTGTCTATAAAGGTACCGGGTTCTATCCGTTCCACATGTTTTTACTGCTGGGAATTGCAGTCACCCCCTTTTTGATAACCAGTAAAGATATTTATAAAAAATATGTAGAAACTGCAAAAGAACTATAGGAGGATGAGAAACTCACAGCTGCGCAACGCGGTTGGTGGGAGTAGATACCGACTGTAACCGCGGTGACTGCAATAGAACAGGGTATCCGAACAGCCCCTCCGGCCTGATTTGTTGCGGCAAGCCATCGACACTGCCCAGCGTCGAGCGGCGATTAATACGCCGACCGCTGAGCGACTGTACCGCGATCTGGAAAGAAAATATCAATCGCTAACATCCCCCAAGCATTGTGCGCTAATTTGACGTAACTCAGGTTAAAGCCATTGTTTTGCACCCAGAAAGTTAGACGCTGCGGGGTATATTCTTATGCCGAAAACCACTATTAGGGAGGGAACGCGTGAAAGTGAAGAAAGCAGATGTAATTCTGTTCGTAATTAGCGTTGTTGTTGGGACAGTGGTGGTGCACTACATCAATGAGGGTTTTTTCATTAAGTTTGCTGTCGGTATAGCTGTGGCGCTTGCTGTTCAGGTGCTTGGGAGAGTAGTTATTTCCAAACGATAAGACACGTTTACTTTTCAATTAAATGCGCACAGTGGGTTATACAAAAAAGTGCGGTTTACGGCGTATGAACCTGTGAGGGCGGTAGCATCGAGGTTGGGGTTTGTGGGGGTTTACGAGGATGTTATCCCTTTTGGGTTTTAGGTTAGGTATCACTACCTAGGACTAGATGGGTATCAGAGCGTCGAAATCTGGGCCTGGTGGCGGATTCGCGCCGCCCCTCTTTCATGGAATCGTGGTATCTGTCGGGATAACACCAAGTGCCCTGATTTATAAGGAGATAGCCACAATGAGCAAAATCCCCAGTCTCACTCTGGAGCGGAACGCGGTAGACACCGTACCTTGTGTCACCCATGCGAAGCTTTTTCAACACGAGTTGCTGGAGGAACCGAGTTCGGCTAGCACTGCGGAACAACGCCGTACCCTCTCCGGGCTTACGCGCATGGCTGAGGAGATATGTCTCAACTGTCCGCTGATGACAAACTGTTTATACGCCGCAGTGGTGCGCTATGACGTCGCCGGATACGCCGCGGGCACCACGGAACGGCAGCGGGCGGCGATGCGCTCCAAACTGGGTTGGCGGGTCACGCCAGAGAACTTGGACATATTCACCGGAAGAACATCAGGGCGGCAAGTTGAGCATGACGAGGTGATACGTTTACGCCGCGTCAACCCCGCTGATTCTTTAGAAACCATCGCGGAACGCCTCAACTGCTCAGTTTCCACCATCAAACGTCATCTACGCATGGAGCGCCGCGGTGGTACCAGCGGCGTCACCCCCCGGCTGAAACTAGTGCCCCCCAGCAAAGAACAGGTGATAACCGCACTGCATGAAGTCACCGGGGTGCTGGGGCAAGTTCGGCAACTGCGGGTCGCGTAAAGCCCCCTTCTTGAAGGGGGTGCCGCCGTAGGCGGTGGGGGTTATCACCCTGTGACATGCAAAAGTTTTTGGGGGGGTCGGATAATAACCCCCGTCAGGCTCACGCCTGCCACCCCCTTCGAGCAGGGGGCTACAAACAACTCAGGTTAACGCCTACTATGCCCTTGTATTTGGGGCTGACTTTGAATTATTTCACTTCGACTACACCGGGCAGTTCTCGTATATCGTCATTCATGCTTTCCAGCGAAGTGACAGAGGCTTGGCCGGTGATGGAGATGACCTGTACGGCGACATCGCCCATCTGGTCTTTTCCTAGCACCCGCAGGTCGAGCACTTTGACGCCGAGTTTCGAGACCGCCTCCATGATTTCGCGCAGCACGCCGCGCCCATCTTCGTATCTGATGGTGTAAGTACGGGTGGTGGCTTTAGCGTGCGGCATATGCGCAGAGAGCGGGCGTAAACCGAACATCACTAGCAGATATAGCACAGAGGCTGCAGCGGCAATCCAATACATGCCCGCCCCGGCGGCCATACCAACAGCGGCCACAAACCAGATACCGGCGGCGGTGGTCAAGCCGCGTACCGCGTCACGGCGCACGAAAATCAACCCAGCGCCTAAGAAACCGATGCCTGAGACCACCTGAGCGGCAACGCGCGCCCCGTCGTAGCGGGTGAACTCGGTGGCCATGATGTCATTGAAACCGTATTTAGAGATGACGGTGAACAGCGCCGAACCCATGCCCACCAGCATGTAGGTACGCATCCCCGCAGATTTAGCGTAATACTCCCGCTCCAACCCGATGATGAGCGACAACCCGGCAGCCAGCAGCACCCCGAGCATCGGCTCCAACTGCTCCCACAACATTGAGCACCTCCTTTGACGCCCTTAGCGTTCGTCCAATACGGCCTTCATCTGCGCCGCGGCGGTGCTCACCTGCTCCTGATTCGGCAGCATCACGTACAGCAGTTCAGAACCGTAGGTGTAGGTGGGTTGGCTGGAGCCGGCACCACCAACTGCGGTGGTTTCAATCTGCCAACCTTTGCCATTCGTGAGTTGGTTGCGTACCAAAGTCGCCAAATCATCCATAGTGAAAGACATCTGCACCCGCTCGTTCATCGCGCTCAACATGGAGCTGTAGTTCACCAGAATGCTGGGGTCAATCACCTTGTCGATGATGCCGGTCAGCAGGCGTTGCTGGTTGCGACCGCGCCCGTGGTCGCCGCCCTCCACGTGGTAACGCTCGCGGGCGAAGCAGAGCGCCTGCTCGCCGTTCATGTGGTTCATGCCCTGCTGGACGTAGTAGCCGCCGTGTACACAGGTGAACGACTCGGTGGATTCCACATCCACGCCGCCGAGAGCATCCACCAGCCGAATCACGGAGTCGAAGTTGACCCGTACCCAGAAGTTTATGTCGATGCCGTACAGGTCTTGCAAGGTTTCGATGGACATATCCACGCCGTATGTACCCGCGTGAGTGAGCTTGTCAGGATAGCCTTGCGTGTCGTGCAGCTGTACGTAGTAGTCGCGCGGGGTGTTCACCATCAGGATGTGGTTGGTGATGGGGTTTACGACCACCAGCATGTTCACGTCGGAGAGGCCGCGTGGGTTGAGGGTGCCGTATTGGTCGATGCCGGAGATGTATACGATGAATGGCTGCAAAATGTCGCCATTGGTATGGTCACTGTTGATGTCAATACGCACCCGAAGGACTTTTAGCACCTTGAGTTGCTTGAACAACTCCGCATCGGCATCTTGGAAGCTGCGATACAGCGAATCCTCGATGAGCGTCGCGTCGATGGTTTTGGTACGCAGCGCGCTGGCAACGTCTGTTAAAGAATCCAGCCCACGGTAGTTAGTGCTGACTTCGGCATCTAGTAGCTCCCGCGCGTCAGGCGCGTACTGGTCAGTTTTCAGATACCCAACCGTCTCACCGGCCAAGCTCTCCACCCCATCTGGGTGCTCGTTTAGCACCAATACGTCGTACTGCAGATAGTCAGAGGTGGGGGGCTGCATCCCGGAGATAGCATTAGATACGTTGCCCGCCGCGACTGCGCCGTATATCGCCACTGCGCTCACTAAAGCGGTAACCGTAGTGAGTACGCCGTATAGCACCGGATGGCGGCGTGCCTTCAGCAGCCACAAGCCAGTCACCAGCCCGCAGACCACTACGGCCGCTCCGATTACGCCCGCGATTAGCCAGTTGTGCGGGAGGGCACCAAAATCGCTGACGCGATATGCGGCGTACGCTATCGCAGCCGCCATCACTACGGAAAGCACCTTTCCGGCAACGTCTAGCACCCGGATTCCGGTGCTGGTGGACGGCTTAGCTGGTAGTTCAGTTGGTAACTCAACTGGTGGTTCAACCTCTGTTTCAACTGGTGTTTCAATCGGCGGTTCAGTTGGCAGGTCAACCGGTGTTTCATCCTGTGTTTCAACTGGTGTTTCAACCGGCGGCTCAATTAGCTGCTCAACTGGTGTTTCAATCGACGGCTCAGTGTGACTATCCAACGCCGCGTCCTCCGTTGCTAAAAATGGCGGCGGCGGAGAGTCCGGAGCTGCTACCGGCGCGTCAGTAGCGTCGTGTTTGTAACCCTCGGGGTCGTAGCCCGTGGGCTGTTCGTCTGCTTCGTAGCCACGTTTGGCCATGCCAGAAACCTCTTTTTCGTGTTGGCAAGCCCTTAAGACGGGCCGAACATCAGCCAAGCCTACCGCATTTTGCGCAAACAGTGACGATATGGTACTCCGCACACCGTTATTCCCAAGAGTCGAACAGCTACGGAACAAGGGGTGATGGGGAGAAGTGAGCCCAGAGCGGCGAGTCGGGGTGATGGTTGGTAACATTACCCCCAGAAGATGCGACAGGATGTGCGGGGGATTCGTGAACGAAGCATTAACGGTTCAGGCAGGCAACACTGTAGTTGCGGCAAAACTGCTAGTCCGCGCCTTGCGGGGTGCCAGTGATGCTTAACCCTGCGGGTCGGTTAAAACCGTATGAGGACACCTCGGTGCAGATACGGAAAGCGCAAGAACGGCTTTCCACGCTGCGCCCCCAACCCAACCGGGATTGGTACGCGCGCTACCTAGTGCGGGTGCGGATTATGGATGCGATAGCCATCAGCGTCGGTCTCGGCATCTCGGTTGTGGTGCGTTCCATCCTCCCGTTCTCGATGGCCGCCACCATCCACATCAACGACTATGTGGCGGTGAGTATCGGGTTGGGCATCGGCTGGTTTTTCATGCTCTCGCTGCTGAAAACCCGCCGCCGCAACGTAATTGGCACCTCCATGGCCGAATATCAGGCCGTGATTCAGGCATCGGTGTTGGCGTTCGGCTTAGCGACCATCCTGTTCTACGCCTTAAAGATGGATCTTTCGCGGCTGCTACTGGTGATGGCGTTACCGGTGGGGTTGTTTTTGCTGCTTGTCGGGCGCTGGGTGCTCAGGGCGAACCTCAACAAGCAACGCAATGATTTTGGCGACTCGCTGACGCAAAGTCTCATTATCGGCAGGTTCTCAGAGGTGAACGCCGTAGTCACAGATATGTTGAATACGTTAGAGGCCGGGTATTGGCCGCGTGCGGTTTGCATCCTTGACGAGGATGAGGACGAGTTTGTGTATGACATCCAGCGGGTGCCGTATACGCAGTTAGCTTCGCAGCTGCAAGAGGTGGGGGCCGTCATCGTCGCTGATGGGTTGGATGCGCAACAGACTAAACAGTTGGCGTGGGAGCTGGAGAACAGCGATATTGAGCTGTTGTTGCGCCCCATGTTGACCGACGTTGCCGGGCCTCGGGTGTCGATGCAGGTGGCTGATGGGCTGGCGTTGATGCACCTTGACCTGCCCCACTTTGAGGGCTACCAGTTGGCGGTGAAACGGCTGTTTGACGTAGTGGTAGCGGTGATAGCGCTAGTGGTGCTTTCGCCACTGCTGCTGGTGATAGCGATAATCATAAAACTGGACGACCCGTCCGGCCCGGTTATTTTCACGCAGGAGCGCGTCGGCTTGGGCGGTAAAACGTTTCGGATTCACAAGTTCCGCTCTATGGTGGTGGATGCTGAAGCGCGCCTAGCCGCTTTGATACAAGCTCAAGGCGGGCAAAAAGAGCTGTTCAAAATGAAAGATGACCCGCGTATCACTAGGGTTGGCAAGTTCATACGTAAAACCTCCATCGACGAACTGCCGCAGTTCTGGGACGTGCTGGTGGGCAAAATGAGCATCGTGGGGCCGCGCCCGGCGTTGCCGCAAGAGGTGGCGATGTATTCGCGGCACCACCTGCGTAGGCTGCTCATCAAGCCCGGCATCACCGGCCTGTGGCAGATTCGCGGCCGCTCCGACCTAGCCATCGAAGAAAGCATCCGCCTTGACCTGCGCTACGTAGAAAACTGGTCCCTGCTAGGCGACATCGTGATAGTCCTAAAAACCATCATGGTAGTGCTACGCGGCTCCGGTTCGTATTAATTCTCAACGAGCCACGGTGGCGTTTACTGCGCGTATTATGCGATCCAGCATCTCTGAGAGCACGGGGCGCGGCGTGGCGAAGTTGAAACGGATGTGTCCGCGCCCGGCAGCACCGCAATCGTTACCGTCGGTGACGGCGATTTGGGCGTGCTCTAGGAACCATTTGACGGGAGCATCCCCTAAGTCATACGCGCTGAGGTCAATCCAGGAGAGGTAGGTGGCTTCGGGGAGCAGTATGCGCGCTTTGGGGAGTTCAGCTCTGATACGGTTTACCACCAAGTGTCGGTTGCCATCTAAGTAGTCCAACTCGTCTGCCAGCCAAGCATCACCCTCCTGATAAGCTGCGATGTTGGCGAGCACCCCAAGCACACTCGGTTCATGTTCTAAATCGCGGGCGATAGCCCACTGCTGCTGCTCCGGGTTGCCGAGCACCATCTGGGCGCACTTCAACCCGGCGATGTTGAACGCTTTAGAAGCGGAGAACGCGGTCACGGTGTGCTGGGCGGCGGTATCGCCGATGGAAGCGTATGGAATGTGCCGCCTGCCGTCATACGTGAGCGGCGCGTGAATCTCGTCCGCAAAAACCTGCCCGCGGTTGGCATCCACCACTTCGCAGATGCCTAACATTTCGTCGCGGGTGTACATCTTCCCGATAGGGTTGTGCGGATTGCAGATTATGAGCAGTTCCCCACCCGCGTGGAACGCGGCGTCCAAATCGTCCAAATCGAGCCGGAAACCCGTTTCACTGCGGCGCATCGGCACTTGAATAATCTCCCGGCGGTGCACTTCAGGCAGCGCTACGAACGGCATGTAGTTAGGGGTGGGCACAATCACCTTGCTACCGGGGCGCATGAAGTGTGTCATCACGTCGATAATCCCGGCCAGCACATCTGGCAACGTAAACACCTGAGTGGGCGCAACCTGCCAACCGTAGCGCCGCGCCTGATACTCCGCCGCGCACTGTTTTACCAAGGCCCGCAGTTCAATGGGCACGTAACCGAGCAAGCGCTGCTGAGAGGCTTTACGTAACACCGCCTCAATCGGCGGCGCCAGCCCAAAATCGGACTCCGCGACCCAAGCCCCCATGCACCCCGGGAATGCCGTCCATTTCATAGACCCCGCCGCCACCAAATCAGTAACGCTCAAAGCGTCAACCCGTTCCGCAAATGTAGTCATGCATTGATGCTACTAGGGAAGTGCCAGTTAATGCTGTGTCGAGGTAGCAGGTGAGTAGGAGTGAGAGCTGGATTGTGGCGCGTATTTATCACAAAACCAGCGTTTAACTAGCGTATTCGCTAACCCTCACCCTCGGGGGCGGGAGCATCATCGGTTGGGGTGGGGGTTTCGGAGGGCGGTTTGGGGGCGATGGAGGGCAGGCACACCGAGTCACCTTTTACGTCTACGCTGGTGGGAGCCTCGGGGTTGAGGGTTTCTAGTGCGTTGGCGATGTAGATGTCTACGGAGTGGTCGGCGCGACCGTCGGCTTCGATTTTTACGCCTAGGAAGAACCCGGCTACCAACAGCACCTCCGGTGTATCCAAGGCAGTGCCCACCACTACGGCTTGCTCCAACACCGGATGGCTAGCGTTCCCGATGGTGTTCACCACGAACCCAGCGGCGATGAGCATATCGGCTATTTCCCGCGCGTGGCCCGGCTTCGTATCGACGTTATATACGTTCACGCTCACCATGTCTGGGGTCAAGTCGTCGGCGGTTTGCGGAATACAGGTCGGCACCGGTGTCGGCGTCGTCCCTAACGGTAAAGTCATCGCCCGGTAGCCCCAGAATCCGCCAGCTACGAACAGCGCTAACATCAGCAGCAACACTATCGGCGCTATGACGGGGCGAAACTTTTCCATAAGGACAGGCTCCCTTAAGTGCTGGATTCTAATTGTGCGGGTGTGACTATAAGTCTCACAGCATCATATTGGTTATTGCGCCCATATAGCCACTACAAGCCGCAAATTGCCCCAATTCCCCCACTATTGACCCCTATTCACCCCCAATATCCAGCTTTAACCCTTATTCATCCGCTATCCCCCAAACCGTAATCCACCCCACACCACCGCCTTATACGAGAAATCCACAGCCTGTGCAAGAAATGGTGGATAACTACATCCTTGTAGTTTGTAACCCACAGCTACCTCCACCATCACCCCCAACTTATCCACAACTCCACCCCCTTATCCACAGTCTTATACACAATCGTCCCTCCGAACCGGGCACTGTACGCGGCTAATACCTTGTTATCGGGGTGCGTTGAGAGGCAACATTAGGTTTAGTAAACAGCAGTGGTATAGTCATTTATACCCGTATTTTCTCCATATATAGAAAGTAAGTCCAAAAATGACTGTAAGGTCTTTGCCAAGTCGCTTGGTGGGCATCGTTGAGGCCTTAGAGTTTGAGCAGCCGCGGGTGGTTTCGTTGCCGATGCTGATTCAGCTAGCTGTTGAT
This sequence comes from Propionibacteriaceae bacterium, assembly GCA_031282235.1. Lineage (GTDB taxonomy): Bacteria > Actinomycetota > Actinomycetes > Propionibacteriales > Propionibacteriaceae > WRGV01. Next base: position 10,218 of record JAITED010000110.1, read on the forward strand.
ACGGGGGCGGCTGAGAATGAAACTGAGGCAGTGAAATCGGTTTATTGGCTACAGGAGTTGGGCTGGTTGGGCAGTGTGCGCACTAAAGGGGCATGGGAGTTTATTCCAGGTTCGCGGGCTGGAGTTGTCGGTTCTGGGGATCGTTTTCTTGAGTTTCGGGCTCATCTTGCGGTGTGTCCGGGATGGCCGGGGGTGTTGGCGATGGAGTCCGCAGCAACTGTGCTCGGATTGGCTCAGCATTTGCCAATTCGGGAAGTTGTGGCGCTCCCTCCCGATGTGGCGTTGCCAAAATCGTTAGCTGATTGGCGGAGGGTGAGCGCTGTTATGCCCGTTCAAGGTTTTGACAGGCATGATTATCTGCCGACATGGAATCTGGAGGGTTTGGTTGCTGGGATTGCGCTTCGTCCGTCTGGGTATCAAGATTTGCCCAGTCTGGCACAGTGGCTGCCCGATGTTGGAGCTAAATTACGTAAAGATGCGTTGCTGGCCTGTTTAACTAGCGGTTCCGAATCAGTGTGGCAACGGGCTGCGTATTTAGCGCGCATTGCGGGAGCCGAGGAGGTAGCGGTTGCTATTATGAGCGAGCATCCCCCTAGGTATCCCATTTGGTTCGGTGCCACTCGTAGCGGTGGTGTGTATGACGCGGTATCCAAAGTGAGTGATGCAGATCTCTCCCCGTATCTTTCAGGGGGTATTGGAGCATGACTCGCGTGACTGAGGCATTTTTGACACGCCATTATCAGGGTGTGCGGAACGGACGGGACGCTGCATTGCTTGATATCGCTCAAGACCATGCTCTCTATCATTTTCATCGTGAGGGTTTATTTGAGCGGGGCTTGGTGTTTAAGGGCGGCACTGCTTTGCGTAAATATCGGGCTGGGCAGACTGGTAGATTTTCGACAGATTTAGATTTTTCTGCTCCCGATGAGGAGTTGTGGGTGATGGTAGAGGCAACAAGCCCGTTACTCCAGAGCAAATTCTTCATGCTCGGTCAAGCAATAATTTCCGCAATGAAAGCATCGGTTTTTTGACGGGCAAAGTGGATATCGCGGCTTGGATGACTACAGTGCTACATCGTTTCGAATTCCTCCGCGACCTTGACGCTGATGAGCAACGCTGGTGTGAGTGCAACCCCCGCGACGAATACGAAGTCACCCAAGCTCTCGCTACCATCGCCGATTAAACCCGACTGGATACTTTTTTACGTTCCCGGGTTGTCCATAAGTGAACAACCTGCGTCACTGTGCTCCTGAGTTGTTCTTTGAACAACTCAGTCAACAAACTCAATCGGTTCAGTCATGGAAACAAGTTTCCATGCCGCTCACCTCAATCGTTGGTGCGCGGGAGAGGACTTGAACCTCCACGCCCGTACGGGCACTGGCACCTGAAGCCAGCGCGTCTACCTATTCCGCCACTCGCGCATCTGCTGGGTTCCGAAAGCGATACGTCGCGCTCGGACAAGAAATCCAGCCAAACGAGACTAGCACGGCAGGCGGGTTGCTGCATAGTCGCGGAGCGATTGGGTTTTAACGAAAGGTGCGGCTCACACCAAGGTGGTGAACAGCGGGGTTAGGACTACGGCTACTATTCCGGCGACCACTATGGCTAGGGAGCTCATGGCGCCTTGGGCTTCGCCTAGTTCGAAGGCTCCGGCGGTGCCGCCGACGTGGGAGGCGGTGCCGATGGCTAAACCTTGGGCTACCGGGTCTTTGATACGTATTAAGCGCACGAAGCGGGCACCAATCAGATTGCCGAATACGCCGGTCAGCGAGATTACCGCTAGGGTGAGCGCCGCAGAACCGCCGATACGCTCACTGATGCCCATGCCGATAGCGGCGGTCACTGAACGGGGCAGTAGCGAAAGATAGTCTGTTGTGCCTAGTGAGACCAGTTTAGCGACGCCAAAGGTTAGCAGCAGCCCAGACAAAATCCCGGTGGTTACGCCTACGATGATTGCCAGAAAGTTGCGGCGCAGCAACTGCAACTTCTCGTATAGCGGCACCGCCAAACAGACCGTGACCGGAGTTAGCAGGTGCGTCAACCACTCGGCGGAGGCGTTGTAATCGTCAAAACTCACGCCGGTCAGCACCAGCACGATAATCACCACCACAATCGTGACCAAGAGTGGGTTAAGCACGGCTAGGCGGGTACGGCGGCGCAACCAGGACGCAGCAACATACACCAGCAGCGTCAAAGCGATGCCGAAGTACTCCAATGCTCCCAGATTCATACCGCCGCAACCCCCGTGCGTTCTGCCCCTTTTGTGCGTGTCTTTCGTTTTGCGTATGTTGCTAGTAAACGTTGGGTCGCCTGAGTGGCGTGTCCGGTAATCGCCATCACTAGCAAAGTCCCTAAACAAACCAGTATCCCGGCGGCGAGCAGCAGTTCCGAAGCCAGCGGCCACAGCGTGATAATTGCCACGCTGGAGGGGACGAACATCACGGCCATCACTTCGATGAGCAGCACCGCCACGTCGCGTATTTGTTTAATTTTCAACACCCCGGTCGCCAACAGCGTAAACATGATGGCCATGCCGTATACGCTGGCGGGCACCGGCAACGGCACCAGCCCGCTCAGCAGCTCTCCAACGAGCGTTATCACAAGGATGATGGTTAACTGGGTCAGGTACTTCATGACCGCACTAGGTTACACCGTTTTTGCCGACACTTGGCGGTGACGGAGGGATTTGAGGGGGGCTGTTCGGAAGTCCACCGGACTTCCTCGCTACGCCCCGGCGTACACCCTAGCGGTCGCACGCTTTCAAATCCCTCCGTGTTTTCCCAGCGGTGACGGAGGGATTTGAACCCTCGGAGGATTGCTCCTCACTCGCTTTCGAGGCGAGCTCCTTCGGCCGCTCGGACACGTCACCGGGAGAAACTCTACCCAATGGGCAGGTAATGCCCCAACTGGGCATTTTGGGTTAGATGCCTAGCTGCTCACGTATTTCATTCCTCGGAGCCGGTAGAATGGGGGCGGTATTACGATTTCTCAACCCTTGGGGGTGTCATGAAAAAAATATTGATTACCATTATGGCCGCATTGGCGGTCGCTGTTTCGCTGGTTGCTTGTAGCGGTGGAGCAGACGATACGAAGCTGAGCGGCAGCACCGATACGATTCTCACCAACCTGCTAACTACGGCAAAGATTGAAATTGCGATGCCGGAGCAGGCGCCAGCAACGGAGGATAACGCCAGCGGCACGCTCGGTATCAGCGCTGAGCAGTTTAAGAGTTACGTCGTGGAGGCCACGGTTTCGTCCTCGCTGATGATGACTAGCGCGCATCAGGTGACGCTCGCTAAGACGAAAACCGCTGCCGACGCTACCGAACTCGCCAAGCTGATTGCTGCCGAGTTCGACTCCACCAAGTGGGTCTGCGTGATGCCGGACAGGTCGGTGGTGGTCACCTCTGGTACGTATGTGCTGTTGGTGGTGTCAACTAATGAATACGTTGACGCGGTGCTCAAGGCTTTTGAGGATGCCGCTGGCACCACCGCTAACCTGAATACGTTCTACACCAAGTCGTAACCTCAAGCTGTAACTGGGGAGCGCGATGCTATTCTCGTCCGTCCCGTTTCTGTACTGGTTCCTGCCCTTGACGCTGGCGGTGTACTTCATCACGCCGCTGCCAGCTTCCGGCACGACCAGGTGGCGCAATCTGGTGCTGTTGGTTGCCAGTTTCATCTTTTACGCTTGGGGCGAGCCGATTTACGTGGCGCTGATGGCGGCAGAGGTTGTGGCGCTGTGGGGTATCGGGTTGTTGCTCGCCCGCGCCACCACCGTGAGAGCCAAACGCGGCTGGGTGGGCACGGCGGTGGTTATCGCCATCGGGGTGTTGGGATATTTCAAATACGCCGACTTCTTTATCAACAGTTTCAATACGGCGTTTGGGCTTAGCATTCCGCTGCTGCGGATTGCGCTGCCCATCGGTATCAGTTTCTATACGTTCCAGATGTTGAGCTACATCTTCGATTTGAGCGCCGAGCGCGTCACGGTGCAGCGTAACGTTTTGGATTTCGCCACGTATGTGGTGCTGTTTCCGCAGTTGGTGGCCGGGCCGATTGTGCGTTACTCCGATGTGGCCGCGCAACTGAGCACCCGCAGTCACACCCTGCAACGCTTCGCGGATGGGGCGACCCGCTTCACCGTCGGCTTGGCGAAAAAGGTGTTAATCGCTAACACTATTGCTGAACTGGCAACGATTGTCGCGGCCAGCGATGAGCGTACATTCCTGTCAGCGTGGCTATGGGTGGTGGCGTTCTCGCTCCAGATTTACTTTGATTTCTCGGGTTACTCCGATATGGCCATCGGCATCGGCACTATGTTGGGCTTCGATTTTCCCGAGAACTTCAACTATCCCTATATCGCGCTCTCCATCACTGATTTCTGGCGGCGTTGGCATATGAGCTTGTCAAGCTGGTTCCGTGATTATGTTTACATCCCGTTGGGTGGCTCGCGGGTGAAACCGATTCGCCATTTCGGCAACATCTTTGCCGTTTGGGCGCTCACCGGCTTCTGGCATGGCGCGGATTGGCGTTTCATCGCTTGGGGTCTCTATTTCGGTGTAGTGCTGGTGATTGAAAAATACGCTTTCGGGGGGCGGCTGCTTAGACTGCCCGCCGCTTTGGCACATATATATACGCTGCTGTTAATTTGCATCGGTTGGGTGTTGTTCGAGATTGCCGGGTTTGGTAACGCTGCCGCTCTGTTGGGGCGGATGGTCGGCATCGGCACCGCTGGGCTAGCTGGTGCGGAGTCGCTATATTATCTGCGCTCTTACGCGGTGCTGTTGACGCTCGGCGTATTGGGGGCGACACCCCTACCGCGCTGGATTGGGGAACGCATAGCAGCGTGGCGTATCGGAAGCTTCACGCCCTCAGCCGTGCTGCGCCCCATCGCTTTAGCGCTGCTACTGCTGCTAGTGACCGCATTTTTAGTTGATGGTTCATTCAACCCGTTCATCTATTTCAGGTTCTAAGGGGATGAACATGGCAGCAGAAACGAAAAATACGAATAAAACACCCCAAACGGATACGCCAACTGCGACGCTAACTGAGGCAACTGATGCAGTTGAACCTCGCACCTCCCACAGCAGCTTAGCGAGCACACTAGCCACAGTTTTAACGTTCGCACTCATTTTAGGCGGCGGTTTTATCGCCAATCGGATTTACACCCCACCGGAGATTTCGCTCAGCGAACGCCGCCCGCTGGCTACCATGCCTAAACTCAATTGGGGCACCCTCAGCGACGGCACATTCGCCGCCGATTTCGATAAATTCGCCGCTGATAGTTTCATTGGGCGCGAACAACTGCGCGCCCTCAAGGCTTGGACAGTGCTATATCCGTTCGCGGAACTGGACAAATCCGGGCTGTATCTCGGTGATTCCGGCGCGGGGCGCTTCCAGAATTTGGATACGGATTCGGCGCGCAAAGTGGCTGAGAAAATCGCCCGCGTCACCACCGGCTACCTCTCCGGGCTAAACGTCTACTGGGGTTTCGTGCCCGATAAGTCGATATACGCCGGGCGCTACCTGCCGGGGTTCGACCCGGCAGCAGCAACGGCAGCGATGACCCCAGTGTTAGGCTCCGCCGGGTTCGTAGACTTGACCGACACTCTCAACGCCAACTCGTTCTACCGCACCGATTTGCATTGGAGCCAGCCGTGGCTGCGCCCCACAGTGGAACGGCTCGCTGAGCGCATGGGGTTTGAGATGGTGTGGCCGGGCGGCTCTTTGGTTGACTCCACCGCAAAACTGCCCCCGTCTGCAGGCGATTTTCAAGGTGTTTACCCTGGTCAACTGGCGCTTGAAATGGATGACGACCAGATGCTTTACCTGCCGCTGCCTGAGTCCATCACCACGCACTATTTCGACACTAAAACACTAACTTGGGTGGAAGGTGCAACGTATGATGAAGCCGAGTTCGCCAGCGACGACCCGTACAGTTTCTTCCTACGCGGCCCGCAAGCGCTGATTCGTATCGAAAACCCGGACGCGCCCAACGATAAAGAACTATTCCTGTTCCGCGACAGTTTCAGTTCATCATTGGCTCCGCTGCTAGCCACCAGCTACCGCCAAATAACTCTCATTGACCTGCGCTACATAGACATCCGCTTAGTGCCAGATTACATAGAGTTCACCCCCGGTTCCGATGCGCTGTTCCTCTACAGTTCGCAGATACTTAACTCCCAATCGGTGTTGTTAGTGCCGTAGGCGGTCGTTTGGTGCCCACTTTATGAAAGGGGTGCCGCCGTAAGCGGTCGATTGGAGCCCCCTTCTCGAAGGGGGTGGCAGGCGCAGCCTGACGGGGGTTATCTTCTCGCACCGCTCACTAAGAACCCCCGCCGCCTACGGCGGCACCCCCTTCGAGCAGGGGGCTTCAGATGACCGCCGGCGGCGGCGCCTTTATTGAGAGTTTTGTTAGAAACTTTCTGGTTTTGTCTCACATTCTGAACATTTCGGGGGTGAGAGGGTGAGAGGCGGCGTTTGGGGTGTATATTCCGTGGTGGAACGTGAGTTTTATTATGACGCTCAGGTTCTTACAACTACATATGGCGATCATTTGAGGGGAAGCCGGTGAAGATTCCGGCACTGTTCCGCAACGGTATGTCGAGGTTGTTAAATGGATGCGCAGGGTTGCGTATCTTTTAGTTATCTCTTTTCGACAAGTCCGAAAACCTTGGGTGGTGTAGAACAAGGTTATCCTGTCGAGAATTACAGGCTTGTTGCTTCCTTTCCGGGGCAAAAGTCAAAACATCTTTTCGAGATAATCCTAAAGAACTGAACAGGCGACTTGCCACCAGCGAAAGGATTTTTCATGCAAGTCTTACAAACAAGTAGAAAGTTATGGGGTGCGGTTATCGCATTCCTGCTTTCTGTAACACTAGCGGGCACGGCTTTTGCCGCTTGGCCGCAATATCAAGGTAGTGGTACTCACAACGGGCGCATTACCAATGGCACGCCGCCTTTGCAGATGCCTACGGACATCGAAACCGTCACATTGGACGGTGCTATTGACAGCGAGTCTGTACTGAATACGGAGGGTACGGAGGTTTACTCCTACACGCTGGATAGCAGTGGTCAGTTGACAAAGGTTAGGCTCTCCGACGGTGAGCCGATATGGCATGTGTCGGTTGGTACTTCTGGGATTCAGCTTGGCAGCCCGGCATTGATTCCAGAGAGTGTGAGCACTACTTACGCTGGCGTTTATGTTCCGGCGACAAACTATTATGGGATGCTTCTGAACCAGTATTTCGATACTGACATATCGGATTGGGAGACCTCCAACCCCACGGGGCAACCCCCGGTAGTTTGGGTTGATGAGGATGTTCATGCTGCGCTCGCAGAGGGTGACGCTATGTGGCAGGATTTGAATTACACTGCTGCGACTGGCACTAAGAGCGCGCAACTGTTCTCAGAGGCGCTGTTGCAGACGGGTTCTGTTAATCCAGCAGAAGTGCTGTACACCATCACGAACACCGCCACCCAGGAAGTCATAATGGATTACACGATTTCGCCTAACTCCACTAGCGTCTGGACTGAGTTTTCGGAGTATCGCGACCTGACGCTCACACAAAATACAACCTATCGAGTGCAGGCTACTGTCATCACCGGTAACGTGTACATACACGACATCGGGTTCGGTTGGCAGACCGGCGGTGTCTCCAAGGTTAGTCTTGATGGAGGTACTG
>JAITED010000134.1 GCA_031282235.1 Propionibacteriaceae bacterium
CTAGCGATAGCACGCACCATGATTGACGATGCCCTACAAGAAAACAACAAAAAATGGCAAACCATAACCGCCGAAAAAGACGCCGAGCTTGCCGAGCTTGCAAAACAAGCTGCTGAGAAAGACGCCGAGATTGCTAAACAAGCTGCTGAATTGGCGCGACAAGCTGCCGAGAAAGATGCTGAGATTGCACAGCTTCTGGCCATGTTAGATGCTAGTGGGGAGTAGGGATTTCCTGAGGTGACGAAGATGTTGCACGTATCGACGAGATGGGGGTTCCTATCGTGAGTGAAATCATTGATGCTTACCGGGGCATCGTGTTGTCGTCCAGCCCGCGTGCGCTAGCACGCATGCGTGAAGACGGACTAGCGATAGCACGCACCATGATTGACGACGCCCTACAAGAAAACAACAAAAAATGGGAACGCATAATCGCTGAAAAATACGCCGAAAAAGACGCCGAGCTTGCCGAGAAAGATGCTGAGATTGCACAGCTTCTGGCCATGTTGGATGCTAGTGGGGAATAGGGCTATTTAAGGATTCGTAGGTTTATTCTCTCTCCAGGTTCAATGGAACCCCAGTAGGAAACCCCCGCCGCCTGCGGCGGCACCCCCTTTGAAAAGGGGGCTTCCAGGGACAAGTCGAGACCTAAATGGTGGAGGTATTGTCTGTGGGATAAAAGGTATTGCCTAAGAGATGCGACAATTGAGGATATGCACGGCATTATTTTGGCGGGAGGGTCTGGTACGCGGCTCCATCCCATAACGCTGGGAACCAGCAAGCAACTCGTCCCGGTTTATGACAAACCTATGGTTTATTACCCGCTGTCAACGCTGTTGTGGGCGGGGATTCAAGACGTGCTGGTCATCACCACGCCGGAGGATTCCGCGAACTTTTCTAGGCTGCTCGGCGACGGCAGCCAGTTCGGCATCAACATCTCATACGCCACCCAGCCGGAACCAAAAGGGTTAGCGCAGGCGTTCACCATCGGCGCTGATTTTATCGGGGACGACGAGGTGTGTCTGGTGTTGGGTGACAATATCTTCTTCGGGCACGGTCTGGAGGACACTCTTACTCGGTTTAAGGGGCTGGATGGAGCCGCTATCTTCGCTTATCAGGTGGCAGAACCGCAGGCTTACGGCGTAGCGGAGATTGGTTCAGATGGTATGGCGCTCTCTTTGGAGGAGAAGCCAGCGCGCCCAAAGAGCCATTACGCGGTTCCCGGGCTTTACTTCTACGACAACGATGTGGTGAATATCGCTAAAGGCTTAGCCCCCTCAGCACGCGGCGAATACGAGATCACCGACGTAAACAAGGCGTATCTAAGCGCTGGAAAACTCAAAGTGGAGGTGCTGCCACGCGGCACCGCTTGGCTGGACACCGGCACTTTCGATTCTTTACAGGACGCCGCTGACTTTGTACGAACCATCCAAGCCCGCCAAGGGCTGCAAGTTGGCTGCCCCGAGGAAGCGGCGTGGCGACGCGGTTTCCTAGACGACGCTGGGCTAGCCGCCCGCGCCAACGCGCTAGCCAAATCAGGCTACGGGGCATATCTCGCCGGATTGTTGGAGCAACAGTGATGTCTTTTTCTGTAAAGCCCGGCTTAGCCGCCCAGCGTATCACCGCGCTGCTGGCTGTGCTGTTGTGCGTATCCTGCTCCAGTTCGGCTACTGCTCCGGCGTATATCGGAGAGTTTATTGAGCGGCATCCGCCGCAGGTGACGGCGTATGACCCCTCCCAGCAGCACCCGCTTACGGGGGTACGGGGCACGCCGGTGCAGCGCGCCGCCATCGCTGTGAAAGTGGAGAACTCGCGGGAAGCTCGCCCGCATCGCGGCCTTGACTACGCCGACATCATCTACGAGGAGTTGGTGGAGGGTGGTATCACCCGTTTCGTGGCGGTTTTTCAGTCGCAAACCCCGCCCAATGGCGTGATGCCAGTGCGTTCCATCCGCGCTATGGATGGCCCCATCGCCGCCCCGCTGCGTGGCCTCATCGCATACTCCGGCGGTCAACACGCCTACAGCAACCGCGCTAGAGACCTAGGGCTGCAACTGCTCTCAATGGATTACGGCGCGTCCGGCTTTTCGCGTGACAAATACCGTCCCTCCCCGCACGACGTAATCGGTGACTTCAACGCTTGGTACGCCGAAGCAGACGAGAATCACCAAACCCCGCCTGACCCCGTATTTCAATACGCCTACCCGGTGTCGCAGAACACTGCGCGAGCGCTGGGCACCCCCGCCACGCTGCTTGATGTGGAGTTCTCGAGTTATGAGCACCCGCACTGGGTGTGGGATGCCACCACGCAGTCCTATCTACGCTTTGAGAAAGACGAACCTTTTCTGCTGGAGGACGGCCAGCAGTTTTCTGCGACAAATGTGGTAGTCATAAACGTTGCAGTGGAGTGGATTGGGGTTCCCGAAACCGTAGTGTTGGGCTCCGGCTCCGGCCACCTGCTGACCGACGGTTACGCCGTGCCGATCACTTGGTCAAAACCAGCCTGGAGCGAACAGATGACGTTCCAAGGCCCCGACGGCAACCCCATATATCTAACCCCCGGCAACACGTGGATAGAACTAGTCCCCCACGACTTCGGCGGCTCATACACCATCAGCTAGCAAGCATCACCCCTTGTCAACCGGCGGTTTCACAGCACGCAACTGAGCGGGTGCTCGCGCCTTGGCAGGTGTTTGCGCGCCTGACACCTGCAGGCGCCGCGTTGGATTCACGCTTTGGTGTCGCTTAGGGTGCGCCCGAAAGTTTGATAGGTGTCGCGCCCCATACGGCGGCCATCGACGTAGGTACGAGCTGAGGGTGGGGTTTTGCGGTGCCGCACCGGCCCGTCGCTCGCAACAGTGGCGGTTAGGGTCTCTTTGGCGTAGTCACGCACCGGTACGAGGGTGCCTTGTGTGCCCTGCGCGCTCTCGTACTGCGCCACTCGCGCTGCGGCCGCAGTGGCACAACCGTCCCAGAAGCCACGTATAAAGCTGGCGCGCTCCAAGCGGCTACCGCTGCGTACCGCGTCGCTCACGCTACAGATAGCGGCCAACCCCAGCGCTAGCCGCCGAAAAGGGGCGGCGTCCCCGATGGCGATGTCCACCTGAGTTGGCAGCCTAGAGCCTTGCCAGCGGGTGACTAGGCCGTAACCGCCCAATGTCCTAGCGATACGTAAAATGCCGTAGGCGTGTTCCAGCCCATACGGGGAGGGCAGTTCGTCGGCTGCGATACGTATCACACTCACCCCGTTGAACACCCCAGGCGATACCTGCGCGTCCAGCATCGCCTGAGTAACGGCGTGCTCCGACATCAGATTGAGGGCTTTCTCCTGATACGCGGCGGCCTCCTGCGCGTTGCCCAGCAGCGCCGCAGATTCCGCGTGCGCCATCAAAGCGCGAATCCGATT
>JAITED010000144.1 GCA_031282235.1 Propionibacteriaceae bacterium
CCCGCGAGGGCTTGCACCCAACCCGCTTTCCAAGCGAGCGCCATAGACCAACTAGGCGACGCCTCCGCCGGGTAGCTTACCGCTTTAGGACTAGCTACTGCCAATCAGCGCTGCGGAAACGCCGCTGCTGCTCAAACGATTTAGCTGGAACTGTTCAGATTTTTCGTCCCAACTCAAGGTGTACTGGCATTTTGGTTCCAAATCGAACGTAAGCTTTACAGACTCACCGGGTTTAGTAGCAGGCTTGGAAAGCCCTCCGGGATGTGGCGCATCATACTGCGCTTGGATAGTATTGCGCCCCGGCAACGTATAAAACGCGGTGCCCATGCCAACGTTGTGCAGCGTGACCGGCCGCCCATTCACCGTCAACACCGTGATTGGACATCTCAGCGCCGGGTGCTGGTCGATAACGATAGTCACCGCATCCGGATGCAACTGCAAGAAACTCTGCGCGTTGCGCTTCCACAGCACAAAGCTACAGATGACAGCCGCCGCACAAGCCGTCACCAAAATACTGATGTACGTCCAATTAACGTCGATGTCAAGAAGCACTATCTGCTCCCCCCAATCATTCACACCCGGAACAACGTTCCCGTACAAAAATATAATGTCTGAAACATACTTCTAGCAATCAAATACCGCATTTAATTATCACCACACCATCCCGATTGGGGGTTCGCAGCAGCCCCGTTTAGAATATGAGCAAGGCCGCTCGCGCGGCGTTACCTCGCCAAACCCCCCCAGGGTCGAAAGACAGCAAGGGTAAGTGAGCTCTGTCGGGTGCGCGAGCGGCCCCCTATTTACCCGTATTTACTAACTTTTTTATACGCCGCTATGGATGTTGAGCGTATTCAATGCGCTGCTTGCGCTCAATCCTTGAGCGGTACGCCGTCAGCGTCGGTGCCGATGCTGCCGGTCAAAATCAGCACCCCCTCAATGAGGCCCCAGATGCCGGCCACCAATGGGCCGATAATCACAATCCACCCCACTAGGCTCAATAGCAGTTGTGCGACGGCTTTGCTCTTGTAACCCAGATAAAAGTTGTGGATACCTAAACCCCCCAACAGAATCCCCAACACCCCAGCTGCCACTTTCGACTTCTGCTGCGCATACACCGGCATACCGACGTACATCGGGTTCAGCGCCGTACCATACGCCTGTGGGGCGTACTGCGGCGCGCCGTAGTTCGGATCGACGTAGCCCTGACCGTACACCGTCTGCTGCGTAAACGGGGTACTAGTGGGCTGATAGGGAGTGCCACTCGGCGCACCAGCCGTGGGGTACGCCCCCGGAGCCTGCCAAACATACTGCGACGCTGCCCCCGGCGGGTATGGTGTCGTATTAGCGGTTGGCCCCGGCGTACTTGGCGTATCCGAAGCTGGAGCAAATCCCGGCGCGGTGGACGCTGCCTGCGCGAGCGGGTAGCCACAGGTGACACAGTAAGAAAGCGACGCGGGCATCTGAGCACCGCACCCCGGACAAGTAATCATTACGAACGCCCCCCTTAATAAACGGTTCGTACTATTACGTTAAATTGCAATAATTGAGTTTTTGCGCCCTGAGACGTTTTACGCCTACGACTCTATACCGAGATGGGATAGTTTATCGGCAAAGAGGGGACAACATCTATACTGCCTGTGCAGATAGATGCGAATTGAGGAGCTATTACATGGCAAGCAAATTGAAAGCACCGGAACCGAACGAGCTGTGGCCCAAAGTCTTAGGGCATGGGCCGAAACTCGCGTTCGTTGACGGCCAAGTCGTGATTCGGCTCAGTTCGCACGAAAATCACTACACGGTGGGGCAAGGTGAGGGGGAAGCCGCGCTGCTGGCTACGTACACCACTCAAATCACCGCCGAATCCCACGACTCGCTCACCATGGCGGGGCGCCACGTGACGGGGTGGTTGCTGTTGGATGCCACCGGGCAACTGCTGGCCAGACTCGCCAGCGACGACGAAGTGGTGTATCCGCGCAACCAAGTGGAAGCGTTCGCCGCCCTAGCCGGGCTCAAAATCAAAGACTGGGGCGAAGTGCCCGTCACCCGAATCGACAAACTGCTAGCCCCCACCGACGGAAAAGGGGTCACCAGACAGCGTATTAGCCGTAGAGAATGGGTAATTGCCCTCGCCGTCGCCGGTGGAATCCTGTTCTCGTGGCCGTTCGCCTCCCAAATCACGTTCTCAACTGAACGCCAACGCGCCCTCATCATCTTCCTGCTCGGTGTCGGCGGATTCCTGTTCGCCGGTATCGGACTCGCGCTGGGACGCCTCGCTGCCAAACTGCCGCCACTACCGATATACGTCAGCTGCGGCGTACCAGCCGCAGGGTTCGCCGCCGCGTCCCTCTACGTCCAGTTCGCAAATCTCGCCATCTGGAAACTCACCACAGAACAAACCGGAGCCGCCCTACTAGGGATAGCCGCCGAGTTCGCCGCCATAATCTTCTGGTCAAGAATCCAGCGCGCCGGTATCTCCGCCGAAAAGCGCCAATCAAAACTAGACCTGCACTAACCGCGCGTACAAGATAAAACAGTGAGGTGAAACCCCCGTCAGGCTACGCCTGCCACCCCCTTTGAAAAGGGGGCTAAGGGGGAAACCGCGAGGATAACTGGTGTTCTGGGTTTAAGGTACGAGCGGGGGCTTGGCTCCCATGCCCGCCGCGGTCCCGTAAGGGAGCGTCCGGGATTTGGGAGTCACAGAGTGGAGGGGCGTGCGAGAATCATTCGCACG
>JAITED010000168.1 GCA_031282235.1 Propionibacteriaceae bacterium
ACTCTGGCACCCAGCGTCGCTGTGGGCGCTAACTCCTCCGGCACCTCGTAATCAAAAAACCGGTCTAGGTGCGGCAGGGGCACATCCACCGCCACCTGCGCCACCAGCCGTGCCTCCGCCATAACTTAGAAGCCTAACCGGTAGTACGACCTAACTGGTAGCGCAACCCCCATAATCCGCACCCGCATCAGGCATTTACGCCCCTACGCCGTGCTGCGCACCTCGCCACGCATTATGGGACAGTGTGGAGAAGGGAACAAACCCCCGGCGGCTCTGCCGCCACCCCCTTTACAAAAGGGGGCAACTAACTAGACAGCGGCTAGGAGGGCGGGGACGCGGTCGGTGCGCTCCCAAGTGAACTCGGGGAGTTCGCGGCCAAAGTGGCCGTAGTTGGTGGTGAGGGAGTAGATGGGGCGCAGCAGTTGCAGTTCGTCGATGATGGCTGCGGGGCGTAGGTCGAACACTTGGGTTACGGCGCGCTGAATGGTTTCGTCGCTCACGGTGCCGGTGCCGAAAGTGTCAACGTATAGGCCGAGGGGACGCGCTTTGCCGATGGCGTAGGCCACCTGAAGTTCACAGCGGCTCGCTAAACCGGCGGCCACTACGTTTTTCGCTACCCACCGCAACGCATACGCTGCGGAACGGTCAACCTTGGAGGGGTCTTTGCCGGAGAAAGCGCCGCCGCCATGCCGCGCCATGCCGCCGTAGGTATCAATGATGATTTTGCGCCCGGTGAGCCCGGAATCGCCGGTGGGGCCGCCGATGACAAACTGGCCGGTGGGGTTTACGTAAAGCTGAAAACCGTCCAGACTCAAACCGGAAGTCGCCAACACTGGCGACACCACCTGCGCGGCGACATCGGCGCTAATCTGTTCCGCGGATACGCCGGGGTCGTGCTGTGCGGAGACCACCACCGCCGTAACCGCCACGGGGCGTCCGTCCTCGTAGCCGACGCTCACTTGGGTTTTGCCATCGGGGCGTAAATACGGCAACGCTTGGGTGCGGCGCAGTTCCGCCAGCCGTTCTGAAAGCCGATGCGCCAAATGAATCGGCATGGGCATTTTGGTGGGGGTTTCGTCGCAGGCGTAGCCGAAAACCATGCCTTGGTCCCCCGCCCCCTGCGCATCCCGAGCATCCGCTGCGAACCCGAAACGCGCTTCCCAAGATTTAGTAACCCCTTGGGCGATGTCGGGCGATTGGTTGTTGATTGCCACCATCACACCGCAGGAGTGACCGTCAAAACCCCTAGTCGGAGAGTCATATCCGATATTGGTGAGGGTGCGGCGCGCCAAATCAGTGACATCGACATACGCTTCCGTGGTTGCCTCGCCGGAGACCACAATCACCCCGTTAGCAGCCAGCGTCTCCACCGCTACCCTAGAGTCGGGGTCTTGCTCCAACATGGCGTCCAACACCGCATCGGAGACCGCATCCGCCACCTTATCCGGGTGCCCCTCGGTGACAGATTCAGATGTAAAGACCCTCATGTTGCTCCCACCATGTCTTTCCCACTACGAGCGTTACTGGCTGGCGTTGCGGTTTGTTGAGACCAAAAGTTTCGCAGAAGTTATACGAAAACCAGCCGCACTGCCTAGGTGAGCAGCAGGTCGTCGATATCCGGCAGGCCGGGCGAGAAAGTGAACTCGGGGTTCGCCGCCGCTGCAGCGCGCGCCTCATTCTCAGCTTCCAAATCGACCTGTTCGTATTCGAGCAGGCTCTCTTTGATTTCGCGTAACGCGATAGAGAGCGGTTTCTCCTGCGGAGAGTTCGGCACCAGCGGCCCAACGTTATCCAACAACCCCTCGCCCAACTGCTGATAATAAGCGTTGATAGCGCGGGCGCGTTTGGCCGCAAACAGCACTAGGCGGTATTTGGAATCGACGTGCTCCAACAGATCGTCGATGGGGGGAGAGGTGATGCCCTCAGGCGTGGGATTGCTCACTTTAAGACCTTCGTTTCATACCATGAATGCGTGCAGGCTACGTTCATAGCTGCTCGTTTCTTGCGCCTTAGACCCCAATTGGGTCATAGACCCATAAACTCTACCAGTTCACACACTGCCGTATCCAGTTCGTCGTTGACTATTACCTTGTCGAACTCGGCAGTCAACGTCAACTCGTGGCGGGCAGTCTGAAGGCGGCGCTCCATCTGGGCGGGCGTTTCTGCCCCGCGCCCTTGGAGCCGACTCACCAACGCCTCCCAGTTGGGGGGTGCGATAAATACCAGCACCGCTTCTGGGATGGATTGGCGTATCTGCTGCGCACCCTGTACATCAATCTCTAGGATGACGGAACGCCCAGCCGCTAACGCGCTACACACCGGCTCCCGGGGGGTGCCGTAGCGGGCGGAACCATGTATCTCAGCCCACTCCAACAGCCCGGAGGTAGCGACCAGTTCACTGAAGTGTGCCTCACTCACAAAGTGGTAGTGCACACCATCCACCTCGCCCGGGCGCGGGCTCCGCGTCGTCACCGATACTGAGACATACACCTCAGGGTGCGCGGCGTGAACCCGAGACACCAAGGTGCCTTTACCTACGGCAGTCGGCCCAGAGATTACAAAAAGCCGGGCTGGGCTGCCGTAGGGTTCGGCTACTGGCTCAGTGAAACTCGGCGATGAGGGCATCAAGCTGATGCTTGCCGAGCCCCCGGATGCGCCGGTTCTCGGCGATGCCGAGCCGATGCAACACGTCTAGGGCGCGCTTATCACCGATACGCGGTTGGGTTTTAACCAAATCGAGAACGCGAATCCGGGAAAGAATCTCATTCCCAGCGGCCTTAGCCAACGCCTGGGAAACACTCAATTCACCGGAACGCACCGCGTCCTTCATAGCGGCACGCTCTTGGCGAGCCTTAGTGGCCGCCTGACGGGCGGCTTGCAACTGCTCTGGGGTCAGTTTCGGGATTTCGTTTGGCACGAACATCTCTCCTTGCGGCTCAATGCTTACGACTTTGACTTCACAACGTTAGCTCAAACTGCGTCCAAATGTGCAATGTGAAGCAAAAAGGACTCAATTTGGCCAGATATTTGGTCAAATGCTTGCTCAAATATCTGGTCAATTATAGAGCGCTAACCCGCTAGCGCGACTACGCAGTCTCGCTACATCATCCCCGGCGGCAGCAATCTCGCGGCTGGCACTGGGTAAAACCCGCTGATACGCGGTGCCAAAACTGGTTTGCAGCCCGGCAACACTGCCCCCTTGGAAGCCGATACCGGGA
Source organism: Propionibacteriaceae bacterium (assembly GCA_031282235.1). Taxonomy (GTDB): domain Bacteria; phylum Actinomycetota; class Actinomycetes; order Propionibacteriales; family Propionibacteriaceae; genus WRGV01. The sequence goes on from JAITED010000168.1 coordinate 3,219, forward strand.
GCCAAAATCCAACCATCAAAACGCGAAAGGTCAACCCCTAAATCGGCGCGGGTGGCACCAACCACCAACCCCACCAGTGGGGTTCCCGCCTGCTGATTGCTGGCAGTGGCAGCGTCAACGATTGACTGCGCCACGCTACTGCCCGCCGCAGTACGCGCCTGCTGCAAAGCGTCACCCTCCGGGTTGGAGGTACGAGCCAATACGAACACCCCTTTGCCGTTTTGTGCCGCCAACTCCAGTGCCGGATTCAGCGCCGCAAAACCAAGATACGGGCTGAGCGTTACCGCGTCAGCGGCTAGTTCACCGGCTCCCAGATAGGCGCGGGCGTAAGCCTGCATAGTGGAACCGATGTCGCCGCGCTTCACGTCCAGTATCGAAAGCGCCCCTTGGGCGGCGATGTCAACGAGCACCCGTCCCAAAACTGCAACCCCCGCTGAGCCGTGCGCCTCGAAAAACGCCGACTGCGGCTTAAACACCGCCACCTGCTCCCCCAGCGCCGCCACTAGGGTGCGTGCGAAGCGCTCACAGCCCGCTGCGCTGTCCGCTAAGCCCCAACTGGCTAGTGTGGCGGCGTGTGGGTCGATACCGACGCACAGCCGCCCTCTGAGCGCTGTGAGCCCCTGTAACCTGTCAGCGAACGTTTCCATGTTTCACCCCTCCTAGCAAGCGTCTCATTTTAACCGAAAGCTTACGGGTTACTGGGTGAGGGGCGCGCTACGCTACCCCGCTGGGTGGGTGAGGCGGTTGATACCGGCTATCAGAGCAGGGCCATTGAAGATGAAGCCAGTGAAAATCTGTACCAACTGTGCGCCAGCGTCAAACATGGCTTGGGCGTCGCTCGGGGTCATGATGCCACCGGAGGCCATCACGGGCAGGTTGGTGCGAGCCACCACCTTTTCAACCACCGCCAGCGCTAGCGCGGTGAGGGGGGCACCGGAGAGACCGCCGGTTTCTAACGCTTTAAGCTCGTCGGCGGGGTCGATGTTTTCCCTAGTGATGGTGGTGTTGGTAGCGATGATGCCCGCAGCACCCTGATTTTCGCACACCGCAACCGCAGCGTCTATCTCAGCGTCGCTTAGGTCGGGAGCCAGTTTGACGAAAATCGGCACCGGGTGGGTGGGGTTTAGGGTTTTGGCTTCGGCGGTGAGGGCGGCGATGAGGGCTTCCAACTGGGAGTGCTCCTGTAGTTGGCGCAACCCGGGGGTGTTGGGGCTGGATACGTTCACCGCGATGTAGTCAGCGTATGGGGCTAAAGTGCGCAGGCTGGTCAGATAGTCCGGTATCGCCTCCGCTACCGGCACGATTTTGGTTTTCCCGATAGAGATACCGATAGGAGCCGGGTTAGTGCCGCGAAACATGCCGTATGACGCTAACGTCTGCGCCACCTGAGCGGCACCGGGGTTGTTGAAGCCCATCCGGTTTATCAAAGCCTTAGAGGACACTAGCCGAAACGAACGCGGCTTATCGTTGCCCGGTTGCGCCTGCGCGGTTACGGTGCCCAGCTCGGCAAAACCGCACCCCAGCGGGGCCCACACCCTAGCGGCGGTGGCATCCTTGTCCAGCCCGGCGGCGATACCGACCCGACCGGGGAAGTCGATGCCCGCTACGCTCACCGCGTGCTGCGGTTTCCCGAGAAACACCGGAATCGTGGCGCGCACCGGGGCGGGCAGCGCCGCCAACACTTTAATCATCCACTCGTGGATATGCTCTGGGTCCATACGGAACAGCACGGGGCGCACTAGGGTGCGATAACCGCCGAGTAGCGTCCGCACGTATAACTCATCCCAACTCATCAGTTGTCCTCCGCCCACTCCTGTAATGACCTGACCTCGAAGCTCCCAGTGCGTATCACCCGAATCGCCTCGACCGCCGCCTCTAAACCTTGCACCGTGGTGATTACGGGCACCTCGCAGACGATAGCTGCTGCACGAATAGCGTTGCCGTCAGCGCGGGGGCTGCCGCCGGTGGTCTGCCCATTGGGCGTATTGAACACCAGATTGACCGCGTGGGCGTTGATGAGTTCAGTGGCCGTGGGTTGGGACGCGAACTCGGGGCGCTCATCGCCCAGCTTGCGCACCAACCGCACCTCTAGGCCGTGCAGCGCCAACATCGCCGCAGTGCCAGCGGTCGCCCACAGCGTGAACCCCAAATCTGCTAGGCGTTTCAGTGGGTAAAGCGCATGGCGTTTATCGGGGTTGCCGACCGATACGAACGCCGCTCCCCCGCTGGGATAGTCGCGATACACCGCCAGCTGCGTCTTGGCGAACGCCGCCTCAAAGGTGCGGTCAATGCCCATCACCTCGCCGGTGGAACGCATCTCCGGCCCCAACAGCGCATCCACGTTCTCCCCGGCGGGGGTGTGGAACCGGTTGAACGGCAACACCGCCTCTTTGACGCAAACCGGCTGGTGGGGGCGCACGTCGGCACCGTCTCCGCTCATACGCAACATGTTTGCTTTACGTAAATCAGCGATGCTCTGCCCCATCATCACCAGCGCGGCAGCTTTAGCGAGCGCTGTACCGGTGGCTTTTGATACGAAAGGTACGGTACGTGACGCGCGCGGGTTCGCCTCTAGGACGTATAACACGTCGCCAGCCAGTGCGTACTGGATGTTCAGCAACCCTTGCACCCCCACGCCGGCTGCGATAGCTAGCGTGGAGTGGCGTATCCGGGACACCACCTCGGCACCCAGCGTGAGCGGCGGCAGCGAACACGCCGAATCGCCGGAGTGTACCCCCGCGGCTTCGATGTGTTCCATGATGCCGCCGATGTAAAGCTCCGTGCCGTCGTAGAGGGCGTCAACATCAATCTCCACCGCATCGTCTAGGAAGCGATCCACCAACACCGGAGTCTCGGCAGAGATTAGCGTTGAATGGGCGATGTAGTGCGCCAACTGTTCCTCATCGTGCACAATCTCCATGCCGCGCCCGCCCAACACGTAGCTGGGGCGCACCAACACCGGGTAGCCAATCTCGTCTGCTACCTGTTTAGCTTGCGCGAAACTCTCTGCCATGCCGTGCTTGGGGCTGGGCAGGTTGGCGTCGGCCAACACCGCGCCGAAAGCGCCGCGTTCCTCCGCCAAATTGATGGCCTCCGGGGAGGTGCCTACGATGGGCAGCCCAGCCGCTTTCAGACCTTGCGCCAATTTGAGCGGCGTTTGTCCCCCCAACTGCACGAACACCCCAGCCACTTCCCCGGCGGCGCATTCGGCGGTGTACACCTCAATGACGTCCTCTAAAGTGAGCGGCTCGAAGTAGAGCCGGTCGGCGGTGTCGTAGTCGGTGGAGACCGTCTCCGGGTTGCAGTTCACCATGATGGATTCGTAACCGGCAGTGGAGAGCGCCATCGCGGCGTGGACGCAGGAGTAGTCAAACTCGATACCTTGTCCGATACGGTTTGGGCCCGAACCCAGAATCAACACCGCCGGTTTGGTGCGCGGGGCAACCTCTGTCTCGAAGTCATACGTTGAGTAGTGATACGGGGTGCTAGCCGCAAACTCGGCTGCGCACGTATCGACACTCTTATAGACCGGGCGCACGCCTAACTCGTGGCGTATTTCGCGTATCTCAGCAGGGGCAACCCCACGAATATCGGCGATTTGCGCATCTGACAAGCCATGACGTTTAGCCCGTCGCAACAGCTGCGCACTCAGTTCCGAAGCGGTGGCCACCTCAGCTGCCACGTCAAGAATCAGTTGGAACTGCGCTAAAAACCAAGGGTCGATGCCGGTGGCTTCATAGCACTCCGCGATGCTAGCTCCGGCGCGTAACGCCTGCACCACCAACTGCAACCGGCTATCGTGCGGCCTCGCCGCGAGCGCCAACAACTGAGCTTTGGTGCCGCCGGGTTCGCCGGTCAACCGCAGCGGCGCTTTCGCATCCTCCAAAGAGCGCAGCGCTTTCCCCAACGCTTCGGTGAAGTTGCGCCCGATGGCCATCACCTCCCCCACGCTTTTCATGTGCGTGGTGAGCGTGTCGTCGGCGGTGGGGAACTTCTCGAACGCGAAGCGGGGCACTTTCACCACCACATAATCCAAGGTCGGCTCGAAACTGGCGGGGGTTTGGGCGGTGATGTCGTTGGGTATCTCATTCAACGTGTAGCCGACGGCCACTTTGGCAGCGATTTTGGCTATCGGGAAGCCGGTGGCTTTCGACGCCAACGCTGACGAGCGCGACACCCTAGGGTTCATCTCGATGACAATCAGGCGGCCATCAGCGGGGTTGATGGCGAACTGGATGTTGCAGCCGCCGGTGTCCACCCCCACGGCGCGGATGATGCCGATGCCCACATCCCGCATCCGCTGATATTCGCGGTCGGTCAAGGTCAGGGCGGGCGCGACCGTGATGGAGTCGCCGGTGTGTACCCCCATCGGGTCTACGTTTTCGATAGAGCAGACCACGACCACGTTGTCCGCTTTATCGCGCATCACCTCCAGTTCGTACTCTTTCCAACCCCAAATCGACTCCTCCACCAACACCTCGGTGACCGGGCTGGCATCCAACCCGATAGCCCCTAGCCGCGCCAGTTCTGCCTCATCGTGGGCGAAACCGCTACCCAGACCGCCCATCGTGAAACTGGGGCGCAGCACCACTGGAAGCCCCAGTGTGCGCCCAGCAGCCATGATTTCGTCCAGCGTATGACATACGAAACTGCGCGCCACCTCTGGTGCGCCGCCGGGGATGTCGTGCAGTGACTCCACAACTCGCTTGAACGCTTCGCGATCCTCACCGCGGCGGATAGCGTCGATGGAAGCTCCGATGAGCTCTACGCCGTATTTCTCCAAAATGCCCTGTTCGTGAAGTGCCACGGCGGCGTTGAGCGCGGTTTGGCCGCCCAACGTAGCCAGCAGCGCGTCGGGGCGCTCTTTGGCGATGACCCGTTCCAGCACGGCGCTGGTGATGGGTTCGATGTAGGTGGCGTCGGCGAACTCGGGGTCGGTCATGATGGTGGCCGGGTTGGAGTTCACCAAAATCACCCGGAACCCCTCCTCCCGCAGCACGCGGCAGGCTTGGGTGCCGGAGTAGTCGAACTCGGCGGCTTGCCCGATGACGATGGGGCCCGAGCCGATGACCAGTATGGAGGAGATGTCGTCACGTCTAGGCATCGGCAGCCTCCATCAGCGCAATGAAACGGTCGAACAGATACGCGGCATCGTGGGGCCCGGCGGCAGCTTCGGGGTGATACTGCACCGAGAACGCCACTATCCTCCCCTCCCGGCT
>JAITED010000177.1 GCA_031282235.1 Propionibacteriaceae bacterium
GGGGGGCGAAGAATCTGCGCTGTTCGCCGCCGACCTCTACCGGATGTACCTCAAATACGCCGAGATTCGCGGCTGGAAAGTCGAACTGCTGGAGGCCGAGTCCACCGATTTAGGGGGCATCAAATCGGCCACTATCGCTTTTCGCGCCCCCGGCAACGCCGCCCCCGGGAACGCCCCGTATGGGGTGCTGAAGTTTGAGGGCGGGGTGCATCGGGTACAGCGGGTGCCGGTCACTGAGAGCCAGGGGCGGATTCATACGTCGGCCGCTGGGGTGTTGGTGATGCCCGATGTTGAAGCGGACGAGGTGGAGATAAACGATGATGACCTGCGTATTGATGTGTATCGCTCCACCGGCAAGGGCGGTCAGGGGGTAAACACCACCGACTCCGCAGTGCGCATCACGCACCTGCCCTCTGGCATCGTAGTCACCTGCCAAGACCAGCGTTCCCAACTGCAAAACAAGGAGCAGGCACTCCGGATTCTGCGGGCTCGCCTGGTGCGCGCCGCTGAGGATGCCGCCGCCGCTGAGGTGGCTGCAGCGCGCAAATCGCAGGTACGTACCGTGGACCGCTCGGAACGGATTCGCACCTACAACTTCCCCGAGAACCGCATCACTGACCACCGTATCGGTTACAAGGCGTACAACCTAGACCAAGTGTTGGCAGGCGACCTCAGCGGGGTGATTGAGGCGCTGCTAGCCGCCGACCTCAAGGAACGTCTGGAATCCGCCGCTGAGCAGGTGTGACGTTGCTGCTTAGAGCGGCGCTGACACGCGACTTTGGGAACTGGCAGTTGGTTGGGCATGAGATGGGCATTATGGCTCTCCACAAAGAGGGGTATATGTTGCCAAGGGAAGCACTGATTAGTGCTGTGCTGGGGCTGGGGCGACGGGCGAGATGAGATTTTCCCCCTATGTCTTGTGGGTGGATTGGACATCCATCAAAAGATATAGGGGGAGAAGATCGCTCGATCCGAAAGTTCCAGACACAGTGCATGATTAATCAGTGCTTCCCAAGGTGCTTTGGAGTGAAGTGTCTCAAAGCTAAATACTCGCGTGAGGTGCTTTGTTTCATAGTTTGCGGTTTTGATGCTTTGTAGGGGTTGAATGGTCCAACTATGTCTGCCACACCCCATGCTTTCGCGTTAGGCTAATCAAGGAGCAGAATTGACTCGGTTTCCCAGTGATTCTACTGTATGTTTATGAGCTGTTCTAGCGCCCAACGACCCAAGGGTGCTAGGTTGCGTCATTCCACTCGGACTATATGTACCATGCGTGAGTGGGAGGTATCGAGGGTATGGCACGTACTCTTTCGCTAGTTCAGGAAAGAACAAATACAGTCTCCTTAGAGGGAGTGGGTATGGGTATGCATCTACCATTAAATGCTGATGAAGTGCGCTGCTACTATGAAACGTGATTTGCGATTCTTGCAGGAGCATTTTGCGCACGAGTACGGGGATTGTGCGCGGGTTTTTCGTGATGAAAACGAGGGACTACTCTGTTTAATCCCAACCCTTATTTCTGCTTGTCCCATTGTGCTTAAAGTTTTTGATGACGGCTGGTTTGTGCTTACCTGTAGTACTCATACCCAACTTGAACTGACTGAGTCGTTTGAGGATGATGTCATAATCGGGTTAGTTAAAGAGATTATTGAGGGACGCTTCAAAGAGATCATTGCTCGTAAAGTGGTAGCGCATCCGAGTGTCTATCCTGAGTTTGCTTTGGCTGACGGCATTTTTTCCAGCTCGTTCTCGGATACTACCCACGCGCTCCCGTATACCCCAGAAGGTGAACGTATAGCTGAGTGGACATTGCCAAACTGGAGGGGAAATTTTGATGGAGTAGAGGTGAACGTGCTGTGCAGCTCGAAATAATCAATCTGTCTAAGCGTTACAAGTCGATTCAAGCGGTCGATGGCGTATCCTTCAAGGTTTCTAGCGGTGAGGCGGTTGCCGTAGTCGGGAGTAATGGTTCCGGTAAATCTTCGCTACTGCGTATGGTGGTTGGTCTGGATCGCCCTAGTGGTGGAAGTGTCACTATGAACGGTTGGGACGTAGCGCTAGCTGTTAAAAATGGGGTTCGTATCCGTTTAGTGTCGGATGGTGTGGCTGGGTCTGGCGGACGCACCGTACGCCGTCATTTGGAGGCGGTCGCGGCTATGCACGGTCTGAATAAGTCTATAGTTTTGGAGGCGTTAGAAGAAGTTTCTCTTACGAGAGCTGCGAATATACGGGTTGTTGATTGCTCGGCAGGGATGCGGCAGCGGTTGGCAATCGCGGTTGGCTGGTTGGGGCCATGTGATCTTTTGGTGATGGACGAGCCTACTAACAGTCTTGACTCAGATGGAACTGCGCTGATTGTGAGACTTGTACAACAGGTAACCGACAATGGTGGAGCGGTACTTTTGGCGACTCATGATTTCGGATTGGCTGTCAGTGCGTGTGGTAGGCAGATAGCACTGGAGAAAGGTGTGATTAGCGGCTGTGTAGGAGGGCATCACGATGTCGATTAGACCCAACTGCGCTCCAGGTTTTGGCGGCATGTTCAAGTCTGAAATTATTCAGTTAATTAGCCTGCACCAGTTGCTTTGGTTGTTGGTTATTGATGCCTTTTTATTTCCTGCGTTAGCTGCACTTATCGTATACTTCCAAATGGTGCCCTCAACGGAGGGGACGTTTGTGTTGTGGTGGCCGGGTGCGGATATTACATTCTGTTTGATTGGCGGTATGCAGGTTAGTTATTTACTAATTCCTTGCGTAGTGGCGATAGCAGTTGGTTCAGGGGGCGCTGGGGGTTTTGTTATGCAGCAGATAGTTTCAGAGCCGCGTCGGGTGTTGCATGTGTGCTCTAAAGCTGTTATTTACGGCGGTGTGGTATTCGTTTTGTCACTAGTTTGTGGGGGAGTGGCGGTTTTCGTCGGTCGCTGGGTGTTATACGTCAACGATCAAATACCAGACTCAACTATAGGTGATGCTGTTGGAGTTGTTGTAAGAATGTCTATCGTGCTGCTGTTGTTGACATGGTTTGCTCTTGGTGTCAGCTATGCGGTACGCAAAACTGGACTCGCATTGGCGGTGATGGTGTCTTTCCTGTTGATAGCTCCTGTGATACTTACCCTCATGCCCGGTCTTGATAAATGGTCAGCGGTTCTTCCAAGTATCGACATGGAGCGGTTCGTATTTCCATGGTACGATTCTGGGATTCTAAATTGGATGGATCCGGGGAAAACTGGAGCGCTGGGCATATTGGGATGTTGGGTAGTGGTTGCGGTTCTGTTGGGCGGTTGCCGGTATTGTTTTGCGGATTGTGAACGCCCCCAACTGTGATGGACTAGTTACTCTGAACCGGTATGGTCATAGCGAAAGCGGAATGATATGCGGCCTAATGTGGCGTTGACCCAAGGCATAACCCGCCTTTCACAAGCTGGTTTGCCCAGCCCGGAGGCGGATGCGCGCACTTTACTTGCCCATGCATTAGATGTCGCCCCAGTGTCATTAGCTTTCATAACCGACGTGCCCGACGCTGCCGCCACCCTGTTTGACCAACTGTTGCAGTTACGAGCCGCTGGACACCCGGTGCAGCACCTCACCGGAATAGCCTATTTTCGCGGCGTTACGCTACAGGTGGGGCCGGGCGTATTCATCCCGCGCCCCGAAACCGAGGGTTTAGTGCAGGTGGCACTGGATTGGATTGCGGCACAAACCTGGGATAGGCCAGTGGTTTGCGGCGATTTGGGCACCGGCTCGGGAGCTATCCCGAAAGCGCTGGTGAGCGAGTTGGCCGCCGCTGACACCCCGGCGCAGGTGTACGCGGTGGAGTTATCGGAAGCGGCCTATAGTTACGCGGCAGCGAATCTGGCGGGCAGTGGGGTCACGCTGCAACATGGAGATTTCGCCACTGCTTTCCCCGACCAGAACGCGACCTTTGATGTGGTGCTCTCCAACCCCCCCTACATACCCACCGGGAGCCGGGGGAGTCTGCCGCTAGATGTGGCCGGACGCGACCCCGATTTGGCGCTGTTCGCCGGTGTTGACGGCTTGGATGCGCTGGCAGTAGTGGCCAATACGGCAACCCGCTTGCTACGCCCCGGCGGTTTGCTGCTGTTGGAACATGACGAAACCCAAGCCGAAACGCTACCGGAGCTGTTGCGCGCCACCGGGGCGTTTGGCGACATCGAAAATCACCCAGATTTGACTGGCCGTCCGCGCTACGTGAGCGCTCGGCGGCAGCCAGTCGTCGAAGAACAACCCGTAAGATAGTTCCATGATTCCGGAGTGCCGTGGTGATGGTTCCAGTGCCTGCGTCGAAGTGCGCGAGCGCGCCATCCTAGCCGCCGCCTCGGCCATCAAGGCCGGGGATTTGGTGGTGTTCCCCACCGACACCGTTTACGGCATCGGAGCCGACCCTTTCAACCCCGCAGCGGTGCAGCGGCTGCTGGATGCCAAAGGGCGCGGGCGCGGGCAACCCTCCCCGGTGCTGGCAGCGAGCAGCGCGCAAGCGTTTGCTTTAGCGCGCACGGTGCCCGAGGGCGCGATGCAGTTGGCCAAAGCGTACTGGCCGGGGGCGCTCACCCTCATCTTGCGCGTCAACCCCGAACTAAACCTAGATTTGGGAGACAAACCCGAGACCATAGCGCTCCGAGTGCCAGCGTTGCCGTTTGCCCTCCGACTGCTCGCCGCCACCGGGCCGCTGGCGGTCAGTTCCGCTAACTTAAACGGTCAACCCGCAGCCACTACCAGCGCCGCCGCTGCTAAGATGTTGGGCGATACGGTAGCCATCTATTTGGACGGCGGTGCCACCCCCAGCACGCCCTCCACCATCGTTGACTTCGCTACGACCCCGAAAGGGCGGGTGATACGCACCGGAGCTATCGGCTTAGCTAGCCTGCGCGCGCTCTGGCCAGACTTGGAGGGTTCGGATGCGTGAATACATCTTGGTGATGCTGATCGCTGCCGGGGCTACGTATCTGCTCTCCGGGCTGTTTCGCCGTATCGCAGTGCGTATCGGCGCGGTGGCGTTGCCCCGAGAGCGCGATGTACACGTCAAGCCGGTGCCCTACTTCGGGGGGTTGGCGATGCTCTGCGGTGTCGGGGTGGCGTTCTTCGTGGCCTCGCGGTTGCCGTTCTTGAGTTCGCACGCGGTAGTCACCCGCGACTCGCTGGGGGTGTTTTTGGCGGCGCTGGTGATCGCAGTGGTGGGAGCCGTTGATGATTTCATCGACTTGCCGGTGATCGCCAAAGTGTTCGGGCAGGTGGTGGCTGCTGGGGTGGCGGTGTTGAACGGGGTACGGCTCTACTGGGTGTCGCTGCCGGGAGCAACGTATGCCTTAAACACTCCCACGTCGATTCTTGTCACCGTAATCTTCGTATTTGTCGTAGTAAACGCGGTAAACCTAGTGGATGGCTTGGATGGGCTTTCATCAGGGGTGGTGGGCATCGGAGCATCAGCGATGTTCCTCTACACCTACCTTTTGGCGTTTGAGCGCTCGCTCGCGGTGTGTACCACGTCCTCGCTGATAACGGTGGTGGTCACTGGGGTCTGCCTCGGATTTTTGCCACACAACTTTCACAAGGCGCGCATGTTTATGGGGGATTCCGGCTCCATGCTGCTGGGGTTGCTGCTGGCCTGCTCCTCCATCTCGTTCACGGGGCAGATTGATTCCGCGCTGCTAGTGACCAGCGATGAGGGCTCATGGCTGCCATCGTGGATGCCGTTCCTGCTGCCGCTCGCGGTGATGTTCCTGCCGCTGATAGACCTGCTGTCGAGTTACATCCGGCGCACACTGCGGGGAAAGTGGTGGTTTGAGGCAGACAAGGAACATCTGCACCATCAACTGCTCAACCGGGGGCACTCAATGGTCTCCACGGTGGTGTTGCTCTACTGCTGGACAGCGCTTTTCGCATACGGTGTCACTGGCATGGCGCTGGTACGCCGCTGGTGGTTGGCGTTGGTGCTGTTGGGGCTGATGACGGTGCTGGCGCTGTTTACGATACGCGGCAAGCCGGAAGCGCTGCTAAAACCCGCCACCGTTTAAGCGACACTATCTCATTAAAGTTGGCCAGAACCGTGACTCCAGCTTGGATGTGATAGCGTTACCTCTATTGAGCCGCACCCGGCAAAGTTGCCCAGAAAGGCCCGTTGCGTTGAGCCTCGCCGTTGTACCCGCCGCACCTGTTGTAGGTGTGCCTGCGCCGGTAAAGAGTCCGATTGTCAAGTCGGGCATCTTTGGCGCGGAATCCGGTGTTTTTGGTAAAGGGGCGTTAGCGGCGTTGGGAGCCACCCTGCTGACTACCGGGTTGGGGTTTGTGATTTCGGGGGTTGCCGCCCAGCGCAGCGCGCTGTTGGCTGGCGGTTGCGTGGTCGGGTTTCTAACGCTGCAATGGATAGGTCTGGACGGAATGCGGCGCGGCACGCGCCGGGGCATCATCACGATGGGGGTAACTATGGTGCTCCGCATGGGTGGCTTGGGCGTGGCGTTGTGGTTCTTTACCGTCAATGGGGTGGTGGTCACCACCACGGAGCGGCTCTGGTCTTTTATCGCCGGCGGAGCCGCTATCGTCGCTTGGCTGCTGGCGCTGTTGTCCAACCGGGAGTCGCCTAAAGCGATACGCGCCCTTAGTGGCTACACTCCGCGTCCCGACTGGGAGGAGTTAGTGTGAGCATCCTGCTAGAGAGCCCCATCGGAGATGGCACTGGGATAACTGAGCCTACCGCATACGGTGCGGGGCAAGCGGCTGCCGCTAGGGTAGCTCTAGTTACTGACCCGCCCGCGGCAGACGACTTGGAACCCAGCGCCGGGCGCGGAGCCGGGGAGCGGTTGGTTGCCGATTTACTCGCCGGGGTGTTACTCTACGGCGGTATCGGTTATCTGTTGGAACGATTCCTCGGAGTGCCACACGCGCTGTGGATTGGGGTGGTCGTCGGTTTGGTGCT
>JAITED010000108.1 GCA_031282235.1 Propionibacteriaceae bacterium
AGTTTACAGTGAGTACGACTGCCCACTCCGACGCTGGCGCGGTGGTCGGTAGTAGTGCTCTATAGCATCAATCCACGATTGCGCAATCGTGATAGCTTCCTCCAACGTATAGTCCATACCAACAGATTCCGCTAAAGCCGGATACGCCCGTTCCCAAGCGGCATTAGCAACAAACGTAGGTGGCCAAAATCGTGGCGTAACCCCCAAAGCTTTGGCTTCCTCGGCGCGGGCATTAAACACATCAACACAAGCATCCCTAAGCGTTGCTGGGGTGGGGTTATCTGCGTAAAGATTTTCTTTAATGAGCACCAAATCAATCACATCCCGCACCCGGTCGTTGACCATATCAGGCGGGATATTCGGGTCGGTAGCGGCGTGTGACTTCTGCGCAATCTGATAATCCATAGCAATACCCACAATTTCATCCGGCGATTTCACACCGAAGAATTCCACCGGCGGCGCAGGCACTGGCTCGCTCATAGAACCAATCCGTCCCTCCGGAAATGAGACTTCAACCCGAATACTCCGCCACGTTTTACCGCGCACAATCAGCTTCACATCAAACCGATAAGGCTTTACAAGCCGCGGAGCATTTACTATCCGCTCAAACTCCGTGCGCTCAAACATGAAAGGCTCCCACGGGTCAGCCAATATCGCATCAACAGCCCGCTCAAGCTCCGCTGCACCGCCACGAAAAAGGGTATCTACATCCTTAGTCGCTCGAGCTTTAAGACCGAGCCGCAACTCTAAATACAAACCTCCTTTCACCAAAAACAGTGGTTGCTGGTCAGAATCAAAAGCGCGCTGCAGCGCAGCAATTACGACACTGGAAGCGAGCATCCAGCCGATACGCTTACTAACACCTCCCGTCAAGTGCTCAGCATCGCGCACCCACTGGTCGAGCAGCCGTGCGCTAGGTTGAGGGCGCTCCTCACCGGGCAACTCGTACATCATGAATAACGCTCCTGTAATGCTTTACGTTGCCGCGCCGCCGTAGCTTCGTTAATCAAGCCTCGCGCCACTGCCTTATCAATGGCCTGTTGCAGCAAATCGGGACGGGGCAACGAAACTATTGACTGGTCAATGGCCGTTTCTGCCGTAACGCACGGAATCTGTTCCCACCAGCCCCGCTGCTCCGGTGCAAGGTTTTCATAATGCACTACAAACACCCCTGGCATCTCTTTACGCCGAATCAGATTCTTCCGTTTTGGCACACTCACGTGTATAACATTAGGGTTCACGTCTGACAATTCCCGTACATCCAGCGCAGTTTCATGGCTCAGCACTGCCAAAGGGTCTCGCGCCCACAGCACTGCCTCCATGAACTGGTCATTGGTGCTAACCGGAAACTCTGGAAACCGATAAACCCCCTGAAACACCCGAACCAACTTGCGCCGACTAGCCAACTTACGTAACTCCCCCGGCGACACCCCAAACCGAACCGTATCAAAAGTGGTGACGTACCCGTACTGGTCAAGAGCTATCTCCCACAAGTTCTCCCGAATACTCATACTCAAAACAGTACCATAATCGGTACGCTTTTGAGCCGGGAACTCCATAACCCGCCACACAATGGACTCCGCTGATGAGGGGAGGGGTGGGGTGGCGTGGGAGAATCTATAGGTGCGGATTTATCTTGACCATGCGGCTACTACGCCGTTGTTGCCGGGGGCTGGTGAGGCTTGGCAGGTGGCAGCGCGCACGGTGGGGAACGCTTCGGCTACGCATAGTTGGGGGCGGGAGGCGCGCCGTATCACGGAGGAGTCGCGGGAGCGTATCGCGGCAGCGTTGGGGGCGCACTCCGGCGAAGTGGTGTTCACCTCTGGGGCGACCGAGGCCGACAATCTGGCGGTGTTGGGCATGGCCGAGGCACGCAGACAAGCCGACCCGCAGCTTAATCGGGTGTTGATAAGCGCTGTTGAACACCCGGCGGTGCGGTTGGGAGCCGCCGAGTTGGCTGCTCGCGGCTTCGAGGTGACGGAACTGCCGGTGGATAGCCAAGGGTTGCTGCGGTTGGGGGTGCTCTCTGATGCGCTGCGGCGCAACCCGAAAGGGATAGCGCTGTTGAGTTGCTTGTGGGTGAACAACGAGATGGGGGCGATAGCGCCGATACCCGAGATAGCGGCGCTGGCTGACTCATACGGAATCCCGCTGCACAGTGATGCGGTGCAGGCAGTGGGGCTTCCGTCCATCACGTTTGCTGCCGCCACCCTGCCCGGGCTGAGCGGCTTAAGCATCTCTGCTCACAAAATCGGCGGGCCGATGGGGATTGGGGCGCTGCTTATACGGCGGGATGCCCCCATAGTGCCGCTTACATACGGCGGCGGGCAGGAACGCCGTATCCGCTCCGGCACCGTTCCGGTAGCGCTCATCGCCGCTTTCGCCGCCGCATTGGACGAGGTAGTGCTAAAACGTGAACTCCAATACGAGTCGCTGCGGCAACTACGCAATACGCTCTCTGACGGCCTGACGGCGCTGGGAGCCAACGTTATCGGCCCGGCGCACCCGAACCATCAAGCCCCCCACATCCTCTACGCCATCTTCCCCGGCGTATCCGCTGAGACGCTGCTGATGCTGTTAGACCAAGCCGGAATCGCCGCTTCTGCTGGTTCCGCGTGCAGCGCCGGGGTGATACAACCCAGCGAAACGCTGTTGGCTATGGGTTATACCCCCCAAGATGCGCTCTCCGGGGTACGCTTCAGCCTAGGTTGGACAAACACCCCCACAGATATAACCACTTTGCTACAACTCCTCCCCGACCTCTTAACCCGAGCGAGTTCCGTATGATGTGCCTAACCACCACTAAAGAGTACCTATCCCCTGCTCTCCCAGCTTTATCCCTCCTCCTGTTTTCCCCCTCCTTAAAAGTGGGGGTTGATGAGGTGAGTGGGAGCGGATGCTCTCATCACCCCACCCACTCCCTACCTCCTAACGAGTTGAGGTTGGTGAGGGGAGTTGGAGTTATGCTTCCTCCCTCTCCCCCCTCTCCTGCCCACGACAAAGGGGTGCGGCATGGCTAGGCTGATTGCGGCGCTCTCGGGGGGTGTGGATTCGGCGGTGGCGGCGGCGCGAATGGTGGACGCGGGGCATGAGGTGACTGCGGTGCATCTGGCGCTGGCGCGTAATCCGCTGCTGCATCGGGCGGGGTCACGGGGGTGCTGTTCGTTGGAGGACGCGCACGACGCGAAGCGGGTGGCCGACAAGCTCGGCATCCCTTTCTACATCTGGGACTTCTCGGAGCAGTTTCAGCACGCGGTGGTGGACGACTTTGTGGCCGAATACGCCGCGGGGCGCACCCCCAACCCTTGCTTGCGGTGCAACGAACGTATCAAGTTCGCGGCGATGTTGGAGCGAGCGGTGGCGTTGGGGTTCGATGGCCTAATCACTGGGCATTACGCCCAGTTGGAGCAGGATTTGGATGGCTCGGTGGCGTTGTATCGCGCCACAGATGGCATCAAAGACCAAAGCTACGTGTTGGGTGTGATGACCACCGCCCAGTTGCAGCGCTCCTACTTTCCGTTGGGTGGCTCACACAAACCTGAGGTACGCGCAGAAGCGGCTAGGCGCGGGCTGCTGGTGGCAGATAAGCCAGATTCGTATGACATCTGTTTCATCTCCGACGGTGACACTGCCGGTTGGCTAGCGGGTTTTTTGGGTTCGCGCCCCGGCGACATCGTGGACGAAACGGGGCAGGTGTTGGGGCATCACGACGGTAGCTACCGTTTCACTATCGGGCAGCGTAAAGGTTTGGCGCTTAACCGCCCCGCCCCAGATGGCCAGCCGCGCTATGTGGTCGGCATTGACGCGGCCGCCCGCAAAGTCATTGTCGCTGGCCGCGAGCATTTGGCGGTGCAGACGCTGTACTGCGGCGAACCCATCTGGTGCAGCCCAGCCCAATACGGGTCGTGGGAGGGTGCTGTGCAGGTGCGCGCCCACGCGCCAGAGATTCCCGCCACCTTGACCGCTACCCCCGATGCTGTGGTAGTCGAACTGCACTCCCCCGTATTGGGTGTTGCCCCCGGCCAAAGTGCCGTCTTTTATCAAGGACGGCGCGTAATCGGTTCCGCCACCATCATCGGCACCACTCCCGCCAAACCAGCATCCGTATAGGCTCTCACAAAATACGTACTCAGCGAGCCAAGTAGGCACCCAAGCCTCATCTCGGGTATGCTCGTAGCGCAGTTTCGGGCCGTGGCGCAGCTTGGTAGCGCACTTGACTGGGGGTCAAGGGGTCGCAGGTTCAAATCCTGTCGGCCCGACAACTGCGATGCTAGTCAGAGCGATTTGCTCTCAAAATATTTTCAGTTTTGGGGGTAATTGGGGGGTAACTCAATCCGCTACAGGCTCTCACAGGGCGGTACAGGCACTATCGGCCAAAAACTGGCACGCCTGAAAATCGGCCACCTACGCGCCTTAATTGGTGCCACGGACACTGCTATTGTACTCGCTCGGCCTTAATGCCGGCCGACCAGTTAATACTAATATTGCTGGGATTATTTAGGGTCGCAAGTCGGCGTCACATCAGTAAAAATGGAGACACACTGCGCCATGCAGAGCTTTTGCATCCCACGTAAAGCGGCGGTCTCTCGCAATAGCGCTTCTGCCGCGTCTCTGGTGCCTATTTTTGACGCCCAATCCACCCACGCATACCCCAGCTCCCTCGCGGCATCCGTCAGGGGTTGCGGGGCATCGGGATAGCGAGCAACGATATCAACAAGGGACGCCGCCCCCGTGACAAACTCGTCAGCTTTGCTCCCCGGGATACCGGGGATATCCATAGCCACAAAGTCGATGCAGAGCGAGGTGCCAGCGGGGAGCTGCGGTGTAATGGCCGTCTGGGATGGGGGGGAATCTATGTCGTCGGACTCACTGCACCCAGCGGCCAATAGCATGATAACAGTAACCGCGAATACAAATGCGTGTTTCATGCGCGCTAGCCTACCCCCTCCGACTCCCCCGCGCTAGATGCCGGTTTTGCGCCGGACAAACAGCCGTATTAGGCTTACGATTAATCAACCGAACAGATGTTCGACCCCCATACATAAAAACGGGGCGGCGGCTCATCTTGATAGGAGCGCCGCCGCCCCACTAGTCGCACCCTAGGAGGGCGCTATGCAAGTTTAGCAGTTGTGCGCCTCGCTTCGGTTGCTCGGGCTATTAGGTCATCGGCGGCCAGCCCAAGCGCCTCGGCGATAGCATCCAAATCTTCGAGTGAGAGTTCGGTTTTCCCCGACAGCCGCTTCCAGAGCCAGTGGTGGGTATGCCCCACCCTAGGGGCTAGCGACCGGAGGGTCTCCCCACTATTCTTCATTGCCGCCTCAATAAGGGCGAGCACCGCATCGTTTAGGGTCATGCCCCAATGATAGCGCCTTGACACCAAAATGGCGACACGCCAGTGACTCATACTAACTTGACTTGACACCAAAATGGTGTCATTATGTATCTACGACACCAAAATGGTGTCAGAAAGGTTAGAAATGTTACCCAACATATCCTCCATATCTTCGCCTAGCAGGGCGGCGGTGAGACTCCGTGCCGAGATGGGCAAACAAAACATGACGCAGCGAGCCTTGGCTGACGCGCTGGGGGTCTCCGAAAAGAAGGCGTCCGCGCTGCGCGGGGGGCGCTCGTGGGGACTGTCCGACCTAGACCGTGTAGCCAGACTTTTCGACATTCCCCCCGCCGACTTTATTGCTCGCTCCGACTGGGAGGCGTCCCGATGAATGCTGAAGTGCGTAGAGCAAAAGCGCGGGTTTTCGACGCGATGGACATAGTAGACGAGGTAGCGCGCTACTTCGCTAGCAGTGGCCTATCTGCCGAGCATCGTCAGGGGATAGAACTGCAAGCGCGTAGTGCGCACGGCGCACTAAACGCCCTCGTTGCCTACATACATCAGGTGACCTCCATTGAGCGGGAGGTGTCCTGATGAGCTGGATTAATGATGAAAATCACCAAGCCGCAAGGCACATGTGGACCGTCCTAGACGGACTCCATGAGTTGAGCGACAAGTTTTACGATTCGCACGTCCCCAATGCGCCAGAGGAACACATTAAAAGGGCTGGCTCGACGACCCTTCACGCGCTCGGTGACGCATATTACCTAGTCGGCCGCCACCTCGAATCGCTGCTAGCCGAGCCGGAGGTGTCCTGATGACTGAGTGGATTCTTGCGGGGGTATCGGTGGTTGCCGCCGCCGCATCCGGGATATTCGCGGCAGAGAGTTATGGCAACAAGCTCATTTCAGAGCATAAGGCTAAGCTCGCGTCCAGGGCACGGACAGAGGGGTATCCCGCCCGGCAAGGCGTACCACCAACTGATGAGGTAACGGCTTCCCCAATGCCGCCCGTGCGAAAAGCTGCGTCCCACAACCAGGGTCGAGGGTGACCGGCATGGCTATCCTCAACGCAAAGATTTCATCCGCATTTACCACTTCAGTAACTGTCATCGCTCGTCCTGAGTTGTTGCGGAGTACCCATGCTTGGCCAGCGGGTTCAATTGTTAGTGGCGCAGGCGTTAGCTGGTCGGCGATTCGCTCTATTGTTTTGGCGGTCTCTGCCGCAGTGTC
>JAITED010000014.1 GCA_031282235.1 Propionibacteriaceae bacterium
TGCCCCCAACCTCTCCGGTGGTTCCCCGGTGAACGCCCTAGTGGGGTTGGCTGACGGGGAGCATCCCATCGGGCTCACCACCCTCAGCCCCGATTCGCTGGGGTTGGCGCTCGGCACCCGTTATGGGGTGGTGAAGCGCGTCAACCCCGAGGTGCTCACTAAAGATTCTTGGGATGTTATCCGGTTGGATGACGGCGACTCACTGGTGGGCGCAGCGGAGTTGACCAGCGCCGATGTGGAGTTGGTTTTCATCACCAGCGATGCGCAACTGCTGCACTTCCCAGCCGCCACGGTGCGCCCGCAAGGCCGCAGTGGTGGTGGTATGGCAGGCATCAAACTGGCCAATAAACAGCACGCCATCTGGTTCGGTACGGTTGACCCCACCCTGCCCGCCGTAGTGGTGAGCGTTTCCGGCACCTCCACCGTGCTCCCCGGCATCCAAACCGGCAACGTAAAAGTGACCCCATTCAGCGAGTACCCCGGCAAAGGCCGCGCCACCGGCGGCGTGCGCTGCCACCGCTTCCTAAAAGGCGAGGATCTGCTGCTAATCGGTTGGGCAGGCGCAGAACCAGCCGTAGCCACCGCCGCCTCCGGCTCCCCGATAACTCTCCCCCCCGCCACCGGCAAACGCGACGGCTCCGGCACCCCCACCCTACAACCCATCACTGCCGTAGCTTCGCGCACCTTATAGCGCCGAATCTAACTCGTCATTTTAAGAGCCAGTCGAGGGCATTTAACTGTTTAATGCCGTTGTGAGAGGCGGGTGGGGTATTATCCATCGTCAATAAGAACTTCTGATTGTGGTCATTTATGGCCTCCAGTGGCGCAAGTTCACGGCGCAAAGTTGCTCCGTCCGCATCAATTACGGTGTACGCCACTTGGTAGTACTCCTCCCCATCAGCGCTAAGAGCGACAAAATCAACTTCAGTACTCCCCACTTTGCCGATATAAACCTCATAGCCGCGCCGTAGCAGTTCCAAATAAACCACATTTTCTAGGACGCGGCCTATATCCATCTGTTTAGAACCCAGCAGTGCGTAGCGCAAACCGATGTCGGCAGCGTAATACTTCTCGCCCGTCTTGAGGTGCTGTTTGCCTTTTACGTCGTAGCGCCCGACCGCATAAAAAATGAAGCACTCTGTTAGCGCACTCAGATAGCTTTCCACCGTATGAACAGTTATTTTGCGCCCCGCCGAAGTCATGGTGTCCGCGATACTTTTGGTCGAACAGAGATTACCGACGTTATCAAACAGGAAACGCACTACACTCTTGAGCATCGCAGTATCAGGGAACTTTTTTCGCGCAATGATGTCTTTCAGAATTATCGTGTCGAATATTCCTTGCAGATATTGCCGCCTATCTTTGGGGTTTGGAATCTCTAAAGCGTACGGGAACGCGCTGTTTTGCGTATAGTCCGCGTACAACCTTTCAAGATTTGAGTTCTCTGGAAAGTTAGAAACATACTCCTTGAAAGACAACGGCAGCATTTTAATCTCCACATACCGTCCCGAGAGCAACGTAGCTAACTCCCCCGAAAGCAAATACGCATTTGAGCCGGTGATATAGACATCGCAGTCTTTCTTGACGTATAAACTATCGACACACCTTTGGAACTCGGCTACTCGCTGCACCTCATCCAAAAAGATGTACATCTTCTTCCCAGGAATAATGCGCCTAGCCACTAAAGCGTATAACTGCCGATAATCCGCTATCTCGTCGTACTCACCTTCTTCTAAGTTGATAGCGATAATCTGCTCCTCTGCCACCCCATCGCCGCGTAGAAAATCTTGATATAACTCAAACAGAGTGGATTTACCACATCTGCGAATCCCCGTCACCACTTTGATAAGGTGTTTATCCCTAAACCGAATCAGATTATCGAGATACGTTTCCCGCGCTATCATACGACCACCCTCCCTTAGTATTTGCAATAGATATGCAAAAACCTACCTCAAACATCAAAAGTTTGCAATACTACTGCAAATATTTTCTTTGTGGGTCAAGGTCTGGGGACGGGGATTACGGCTAGCAAGGAGTCTAGGCCGGTGTAATCGTCGGGGTTTGTGGTACATAAGGGAAGATTATTCACCGCTGCGACCGCTGCAATCATCAGGTCTGCGGTGCGGCGACGCGGACTACGACCGATAGCCTTGACTGCGGCGGCCATCCGACCATACATCCGAGCCGCTGGGGCATCGAATGGTATCGGGTCGAACGTATTCTCGCTGCGTTGCAACACATCGAGGCGACGCGCCCGCTCTGCGGCGGCATCGGGAGCGTTTTCATCAACTTGATGCACCCCCGCTGACAACTCCGCAAGCGTGATCGTAGAAATAGCCAACTGCGCGGGCAACACCTCCGGGTCAATCTCGGATTGCAAAATCAGGATATTGGTATCCAATAAAGCAGCTTCAACGCTCATACGGGTCATCCATTAGCGGCTCAAGTGAACTTTCCTGATCAGCGCGGAACCTTGCCAAATCCACGCCCGCAGCGCCACGCACTGCCGCCGCAAACTGCTCTCTGGTGACAAACCGACGCCGCAACGGGATAAGCTGCCCCATCGGACGCCCATCCCGAGTAACCGTATACGTAAGACCCCGTTCCACAGCGTCCATAATGTCCTTAGAGCGCAACCGCAAATCCCGCTGGCTAATCGCCTCTACCGCCATAACCGTCATAACCCCACTCTACCAGATGTAGCACCGTGTGCTACCTACCCGGTTATCAGCACACTCAACAGCGGGTATTGAAGCCCCTTCCGCGAACCTGCGCCCCCTTTTCACAGAGGGAGCCTTATATGAACCGTTTACTGGGCGGAATCTTTTAGCATGGCGGATACGTCGGGTTCGCGGACGGGGAGCATCGCTAACAGGCCGCCTATCAGCACTACGATGATGCCGAGGATGCCCCAGTATTGGGTGTTTTCGCTGCCGGTTACTGCCACGCCTACCGAGATGGCTACGCCAAACAGGAACGGCGATATGAACGAGACCGCGCGGCCGGTGGTGGCGTACAGCCCGAACACCTCACCTGCTTGACCCTCGGGCACCAAGCGGGCTAGGTAGGAACGGGAGGCCGACTGCGCCGGGCCGACGAAAAGCGTCAGACCCATACCGGCGATCCAGAACACCGTCTTGCCGCCGTCGTGGAGCACGAACACCACAGTGGCTAGCACGATTAGCGCAATCAGCGAAGTCATAATCACCTTTTTGGGCCCGATACGGTCATCCAACAGGCCAAACAGCATCGTGGAGATGCCTGCGGCGACATTAGCGGCGGCACCGAACATAATCACTTCCGCAGCGCTGAAACCGAACGTACCAGCGGCGATGACCGCGCCGAACGAGAAGATGGCGTTCAGACCATCGCGGAAAAGCGCCGAAGCGATCAAGAAGAACACCGTCTGACGTGACACCGACCAGAGCCGTACCACAGAACGCCCCAACTCCTGATAGGCATACACCACCGGGCCTAACCGCCGCCACAGGAACGCTGGTTTACGTTGCAGCCAGACATTCTCCGCTGCCGGAAGGTGCCGCTGCATATGGCGGTCTTGTAAATTGAGGAACGTCGGCAGCGTGAACAGCGCAATCCAGATGGCGCTAGCCACCATCGTAATGCGAATATCTAGGCTTTCGATATTGCTGGCGCCGAACAGGCCGTGCTCTGGCTCAATGAACATGTAGTTGAACGCCAGCAGGCTGACGATGCCACCCAGATAGCCCATGCCCCAGCCGAACCCGGAGATACGCCCAACATTATGCCCTTGGGCGACCTCCTCCAGCATGGCGTTGTTGCCAACGGAGGCGATCTCGTTCACCACTGTGCCCACCCCCAACAGCACCAGTCCGAGCAGGAGGTACTGCGGGTGCGGCTTGACGAAAAACATCAGCCCCGCGGCGATGGCGATAAACCACGTCTGCCACCGCAAGTCGCGCATGGTGCGGTTGTTGCGGTCGGAGCTTTGCCCCATCACAGGCGCTAGGAAGGCTACCAGTACCCCAGCGATAGTGGTAGCCCACGCCAGCGCCTGTGATGTGTAATTCTCCGAACCGAACGCTTCGCTGGTGAGGTACACCGCGAAAACGAAGGTGACAACGATAGTACTGAACGGCTGGGTGCCCCAGTCCCACATCGCCCACGAGATAATCTTCTTCTTAGAGGACGGGGCAGCGCTCTCCAGCGCGAGACGCCCAGAGGTGACGGGAGTGACAGTAGTTTGCGTTTCGCTCACGGATAGAGAATACGTCCTCAACTCGGCTTTATGCTGCTTTTGGCACGGAAATGGACAGTAAACTTCTTACGAATTTTATCCAGCTTGCGACGCAACGTCAGCTTTAGCTTCCCCTTTACGTTTTCTAAGAACTACTACGCTTTTTGGAGCGCTCAGATGTCGATACGTTGTTCGTCTATTTCGTAGGCTCCAGCGATTATGAAATCGCGGCGGGGGGGAACTTCGTTGCCCATCAGCACCTCAAAGGTTTGTTCAGCGGCTTCGGCGTCGTCCACAGTCAGGCGGCGCAGCAGGCGATGTTTCGGGTTCATGGTGGTGTCGGCCAACTGATCGGCGTCCATCTCGCCTAAACCTTTGTAGCGTTGCGGTTCTTTGAACGCTTGGCCGCGTTTGGTCAGTTCGGCCAGTTTGCGCTGATACTCGTTGTCAGAGTAGGTGTAGATATATTTTTCGGTGCCTTTTTTGGGGTTTATAAGCTCGAAGCGATGCAACGGCGGCACTGCGGAATATACCCGCCCCGCCTCCACCATCGGGCGCATGTACTTAAAAAACAGCGTCGCCAACAGGCAGCGGATATGGGCACCGTCCGAATCGGCATCCGCCATGAAGATGACTTTGCCGTAACGGATGTTGTCAAGGTCGAAGCTACGCCCAGAGCCAGCGCCCAGCACTTGGATGATGGCGGCGCATTCGGCGTTTTTCAGCATGTCGCCCACGCTGGCCTTTTGTACGTTTAGGATTTTGCCGCGAATCGGTAACAGCGCTTGAAACTCGGAGTTACGCGCCAAGTTAGCCGTACCCAACGCCGAATCGCCCTCCACGATGAACAACTCCGTGCGATCCATGTCATTGCTGCGGCAATCTTTGAGTTTTGACGGCAGCGTTGACGATTCCAGCGCATTTTTGCGGCGCTGATTCTCGCGGTGCGCGCGTGCCGACACTCGGGTGCGGGAAGCGGCCACCACTTTCTCCATCACCAACCGGGCCTGCGGGCGCTCAGCAGCTTTGGTAGAGGTTAAGAAGCGGGTCAGTTCACTCTCCACCACTTTGGCGACCAGCTTGGTGACGGCGGGGGTGCCCAGCACCTCTTTAGTCTGGCCTTCAAACTGCGGCTCCGGCAGCCGCACCGTGACCACAGCGACAAGGCCCTCCAAGATGTCCTCTTTGATGACCTCCTCGCCAGATTTCAGAATCCGAGTGCCCTCAAGCGACTTAGCGAAAGCCCTAGTCAAACCACGCTCAAAGCCTTGAATATGGGTGCCGCCCTTTGGGGTGGCCACAATGTTCACGAACGAACGCACCACAGCGTCGTAGCCGTTCACCCAACGCAACGCTATGTCTATATCGAGGGTGCGATCCACGTCCGTCGGGCTCATCACGCCGTGTTCATCCAACATCGGCACTGTTTCGCTGAACTGTTCCTGCCCGGTTAGCCGCAACACCTCAGTGACCGGCTCGCCGAGCGAGAGAAAATCCACAAACTCGGTGATACCGGCGGCGTGACGGAACTCCTCGCTGACCTCACCTGCTGGGTCGCGGCGGTCGGTGACGCTGAGCTTTAAGCCGGGAACTAGGAAAGACGTTTGCCGCGCCCGCTCCAACAACTGCGGGAAAGACAGCTTGGCATCTTTCAAGAAAATCTGCCGGTCAGGCCAGTAGCGCACCCGGGTACCGGTTACATTTTTAGCGGTTTTACCCGTTTTAGTAAGCCCACCGCTAGGGGTGAATGGAGCATCTGGGCCAGCACCGGCGAAAATGCCGGGCACGCCGCGCTGAAAACTCATCGACCAAGTGGTGCCGCCGCGATCCACCGCAACATCAAGCCGAGACGAAAGCGCATTCACCACCGAAGCGCCCACGCCGTGCAGACCGCCCGCTGCGCCGTAGTTAGAACTGTCAAACTTGCCGCCCGCGTGCAGTTTCGTATAAACCACTTCCACCCCGGTCAGCCCCGTTTTAGGCTCAATATCCACCGGAATGCCGCGCCCCCGGTCATGCACCTCAATGGAACCGTCGGCGTTCAACCACACCTCGATGTGATCGCCAGCCCCCGTCAACGCCTCATCCACCGCGTTGT